>CAYJTD010000175.1:0-3887 GCA_964372525.1 uncultured Nitrosopumilales archaeon
ACCTTACGAAAGTAAAGGAACCTGCTGATTCAATGCCTAAGAGCGACTTTGTATGTTCATCGAACCAGGGTATGGTAGTGTCTGACGATAGAGTGCAGATAACAGTAAATGATGAATTGTTGAATAAGAATCCTAGGTATTACCATGCGGATGTTTCTATAAAGAATCTAAGTATGGAAACGTTATCGTATCACTTTGCATATTTCTTTGTAAAGGATCAGGATGGGTTCATGTATCCTACAGATGTGACTAATTTTCAGTATTTGAAGAATCCATTAAAGAAGGGTGACCTTGATCCTGATACGGAAATTAGAGGGGAGGTATTATTTCCTCTAGCAGATACCGTAACTGATGTGATGCTTATTTATGATGAAGAGTTAGGTGGTGGATCTTACTTTGCCGTGCCAGAGTTTTCAATGTTAGCATTAATGGTAATGGCAATTTCAATTGTTCCAGTACTGGCATCGAGGTTCTGGTAAGAAAACTTATATCATGCACATGCACATATGCATTGTATGACAACCACTATTTCGCTCACCAAAGAGGCCTATGAAGCACTTGCTAGGCTAAAAAGAAATGGAGAATCGTTTAGTGAATTAATCCTGCGACTAGCGAAAGAGAAAGAAAGGGTGTGGAATTACTTTGGTTCAATCCCCTTAACGGAAAAAGAAGAAAGCGCCATTATGGAATCGATAGATAGGTTCAAAAAGCAAATGAGTGCAAGGGTAGAGTCCTGATGCATGTTTTTGATACAAATTTTCTTATCAGGTTCCTAAAAGGTGACAAAGAAGCCAAGCGTAAACTGGAAGAATACAATGAACCTATTGTGACCACTGCTGTTAATGCTTTTGAACTGCTTTATGGTTATCAATTGATCAAGGATAGCAAGGCAGTGGAGAATGCACTAGGCTTATTGAATTCAATAAGCACCTTACCATTTGACTTGGAAGCATCTGCTATAGCGGCTAATATTGCAGCAGAATTAAGTAGCAAGGGAAAGATGCTTGAACATATGGATATCTTGGTTGGAGCAATTGTACTGAAACATAACGCGACGGTTGTAACTAGAAATGTCAAACATTTCTCTAGAATAGAAAAACTCAGGGTAGAGAAGTGGTAGTATAATAAAGAAATTGATTGGTGCTTCAGAAGAACTGGCAATAGAGGAGAAATGTTAGGCGGTGGGTCTTACTTTGCCGTGCCAGAGTTTTCAATGTTAGCATTAATGATTCTGGTCTTTCCCATTGCTGCAGTACTGATATTTACCAGATTCAGGTCAATTAAGGAGATGGTAAAATGATCTACATGGAAATGACGGCTTCTGATGCATTATACAAAGGAATACAGTAACTGGTCAATAGTATAGTTACTCACACTACGTGCAGTATGATGATGTAAGAGTTAACAGAATCCCTATTGGGAATATTTATATTGATATACTATATATAGTATATAGTATGTCAGCCACAACCATGAGACTTTCGAAGAGGACGTTGAGGGAACTTGAGAACCTCAAGGAGAAACTAGGAGCAGAAACTCTCGAAGCCGTTATACAGCATCTCTTGCAGGAAAGACGCAGGCGAGTAATAAGATCTGTTTTCGGCAAGGATGCAGGTAAAATTTCTCCGTTCACAGAGGTGGATAGGGGTGAAGGTCGTCGTTGATTCATACGCTTGGATAGAAATATTTGCCGGCACTGCTAAAGGTGAAAATGCAATCAACGTAATGAATGATGCTGAGCAGCTTTATACACCTGATGTAGTACTAGCAGAGATAGCAAGGAAGTATAGAAGAGAAGGATTCGATAGAGCAGTAGTTGAAAAGAGACTTGACCGTATTGCTGAAGCATCACAGATAATATCAATAGACAATAAAGTGGCTCTTGCATCTGCATACGCCTTTTTTGATCTAAGGGAAGAAGCAAAAAGGAAGGGAATAGGTGAACCTGGTCTATTTGACGCAATAATACTGGGTACAACAAGAGCAATTTCAGGAAAGGTGTTAACTGGTGATCCTCACTTTGAGAACCTTGGTGAAACACTTTGGCTATGATAATACCGGGTTCTGTTGCATCTATTTAGCATAATTGTGCCATCGAAAGTATGAATTGTTATACTCTACTATGTTTCATGCTACATTGATAAACAATAAATACTACATTCTGTATTACATCTTGTAATATGCCTATAATCAGCGTCAGAATATCAGAAGAGGAAAGAAGAAAACTGCAGGAGCAGGGTAAGGTCTCACAAGTTATCAGAGAAGCCATCAGGTTCTACGTTAATTCCAAGAAGACAGAAAAGACATTAAAGAAACTGAAAGTGTTGCAAGAAAAATACAAGATTAAAACCAGCGTTGAAGAAGATTTGGTGCTAATCAAAGAGGATAGAGGGCGTTGATAGTTGCCGACAGCAGTTTTTTGGTTCACGGACTTCTAAGAGATGCACAGCTTCTAGCTGCAGATCATATAATAACACCCGATCTAGCATTACACGAGGTCGCAAATTCGATCTGGAAGCATGAGTATATCCTTAAAGACCTAAAGAATGGGATGGATTTTATAATTAACATGACCGACCTGATAGACTCTGGAGCAATAATACTGGTTACGCCAAACAGAAAACTGGTTGAAAGGGCTTATGACATTGCTGCCAAGTATAAAACAAGTTTCTATGATTGTATATTCATAGCCTTGGCTATAGAAACAAGGTCAGGGCTAAAAACAATGGACAATAAACAGGAGAAGATATTGAAGGCAGAAAAGAAGTCCAAGGCGTGAACTAGCACGAGATAATAAATTAGATACGAGCATTATTTCCTCTAGCAGATACCGTAACTGATGTTATGCTCATTTATAATGAAGAGTTAGGCGGTAGATCTTATTTTGCTGTGCCAGAGTTTTCTTTGGTCATTATTGTTATGGCATTTTCCATTGCTGCAGTATTATTGGCAGTTAGATTTAAGAACCAATCAAGGTTGGTTAGATAAGATTTATTAGTTACATTAGTATACATATGTGTACCATGACAACACAGGTCTCTACGAAGCTTTCAAAGAAAGAATTCCAAGAAATCGGTAAACTTGTAAAAGCTGGTCTGTATATCAACACTAGTGACTTTGTCAGGGATGCTATACGGAAAAGCCTAGTGGGGCTCAAAGAAGTTACTTTGGATGATCAAGAGATCGTTGAAAAGAAAGTCTATGAATATTTCAAGTCAAAGGGAGCTCCAGTCTGGCCAGATGATGCAGGACGAGATCTTGGATATTCGATCCTGGTTGTACTTGATGCGCTTGATAGACTAAAGAAAAAAGGCAAGGCTAAAGAAGTTTCTATGGTAATGGAGAGCGGTTAGTTATGGCAGATGTAGGTAATGAAATAATAGGTGAGAAGATTGTATGCTATTGCAGGAAGAAAGTATCAGAGAGAGTAGTGCCATACAAGTCAGCGCATAGGGCAGTAGAGATAGTTATAGAAGGGCGTGGGATGACGCCCGCTCGATGCATTGTATTGAAGCCTTGGATAATAAAATAGGTTGAACTTCAAGACGAAAAGGTTAGAGGTACGATGTTATTTCCATTATCTGATACGGCAACAAATGTTATGTTAATTTATGATGGAGAGTTAGGTGGTGGATCTTACTTTGCAGTGCCAGAGTTTTCAATGCTAGCAGTAATGGTAATGGGTGTTTCTATCGTTGCAGTATTATTGGCATCAAGTCGCTTCAAATACCTTAACAAGGTTTTTTCTTAGCTGTGCCAGCATATAGTTGAGAGGAGGAAGCGGACCTGATGTTAGCCTTGCCAGACCTATGATATTTAGTATGCCCAGCTATAGAAGAATCCTAGCGTAAATGTTAATATAATTTGGCAACGATTGAACTTGTATG
>CAYJTD010000176.1:0-2721 GCA_964372525.1 uncultured Nitrosopumilales archaeon
AGCAGGCGTTCCAATAAATGCAGCATTGAATGACAGGTTCGGTACAGGTATCACAACTACAGCAGCATTCGCTATACTTCCAATACTTGACAGGAACAGTAATGTAGTAACAACAGCACTGGAAACAGGTCCAAACACTGGTATCTTTGAGTTTGAAGTCAGACTCCCAGGTCCAGCAAGAGCAGACCAGTTCCCAATAACATTGCCAGCAGTACTAACAGCAGGAACACTAGCAGCACCAGTAGTCAGATCGAACCAGCCAATACAGGTAACATACCTAGATCCAGCAGACTCAGCAGGTGACACTGACGATGTAGAGGAATTGGCAACATTCCTTACCAACACATCAAGATTAAGAACTGACAAGTTAGAATACGGATTGGGTGAAAATATACAGGTATTCATCGAAGAACCAGACCTCAACCTAGACAGCAGGAACATCGAAAACATAGCGTTCACAGTACTAGACCTGGTAACGGACAAGTTCGATACAGAGTTTGGTGCAGGTAACTTTGGCACAGCAATAGCTGCTGCTGGAGTAAGCACTGATCTGCCGAACTTCCGTGAAACAGCATTCAACAGCGCAGTATTCAGCGTAGTAATAGAAGACGTACCACAAGCATTGATTGACAGAGGCGAAGTCGGTCGTCTGATATACCTGGACCAGACACCATCAGGCAGTGGCACTCAAATAAGGATACAATACAACTTCCTGATAGTAGCAATACTACCAGAAATTATATTCGACAAGGAAGAGTACACTCCATTCGATGAGGTCATAGTCAGTATAATCAGCCCAGACTCCAACACTGACAGGGACAGAATAGAAACATTGAACAGGGTAACGGTATCCAGTTCCAGCCAGTCAATCGGTACAACAAGGCAGTTCATAGAGACAGGTCCAAACACTGGAATCTTCGAGGAGGACTTTGACTTGCACCCAACAGCCGGAGTACGTGACCTCCAGGCAATTCGAGAAGACGGTGTAACAGTCGAGTTCAGAATCGATACAGATACAGTAGCAACCAAATCGGTATTCGTCAACTTCCATGTTGGCCAGGTAATGTTCGACAAGGACGCTTTCAGACTAAATGAAAGAGGTGTCATGCGAGTCATTGACCCAGATGCTAACAGGAATCCGGATACTATAGATACTACAGCAGTAAGGTTCTGGTCCACCACTGATCGTGGAGGTCTTCAGGTAACCCTACGAGAAACAGGTGACAGGACTGGTATATTCGAAGAAATCGTGACATTCACACCCGATGAAGAAAGCACTGGAACAAGGTTGAGAGTAACCGAAGGTGACACTATAACGGCAAAGTACACAGATAACACATTGCCGGCGCCAGCTGCGTTGGCTGCAGATAGCTTGTCCACAGTCGAAGTGGAAGAGTTGTTCGCAAGCGCGCTGATAGGTGCAATAGTACCACCATTGGAACGTGCAGTAGCATCAGACCCAGAACTAGTAGACCAGACAGGTGCAACACTGGCAGATGTATCAGCAGGTTCGCAAGTGTTGATACAGAGCACAATCACAAACTCGCAGACAAAGAAGCAACCATTTGCCTATATCGTCCAGATAAAGGACGGCGATGGTGTAGTAACATCCTTGTCATGGGTAACAGGTGAACTTCCTGCAAAGGAGTCACTAAAGGCAGCCCAGTCATGGATACCTGAAGTATCAGGTAGCTACACAGTCGAAGTATTCGTCTGGGCAAGTGTAGACAACCCAACAGCACTATCACCAGTAAGAACAACAACAGTAACTGTGCGATAAACGCACACCCCCTTTTACTTTTTATTTTCTAAGAACTAATGCAAATTGTAGATCTTATGCTATGCTTGAATTAGTTTTTGCTATTCTCGCATCAATCCTTACCTATGAACATAACACCATCAACTTCAGCAAAATCTGGATCACCTGTGACTACTTTGGCACCTTCAGCATTAGCAGTCGCTAGGATTATACTGTCTGCCAAGCCCATTTTCTTATCATGCTTAATTTTCGAAGATTCAATAGCAATTCTATCACTGACTGGAATAACAAAACACCTTTTCTGAATTCTTGCAATCCTTTCGTCCGCAATTTGTTCATTATAATACCTAATGAACCAGTAACGCACTTCTGCAAGATTAATTGCCGATACAACAGCAGATTCAGAACCGTCTATGTAGGCGGCAGCAACATCTGCGTACTTGCTACCTGCCCAGTATTCTATCCATGACCAGGAATCAATCAAAACGGTCAATCTTTTCCCTTCTAAACCTCTTTAGTTTTGTGAATTTGCCCTTTTCAGAAACTTGCATCTTCTTTTCCTTTCCTAACAAATGTTCTATAACCTCTTTGTAACTTGACGCATTCATCTCTTTCTTCATACGCTCCAATTTCTTAAGAGTGCCTTCATCGATCTGTATAGTTGTTCTGTTCTCCATACGATCTATAGAACCATGTTACCATATAAACATAGCTATCTCATATTCGTATGGCAGAGCGTTGACACACAAATTTCTCTAGTAATTTGTGTTATATAGCAAAGCGAAATTTAATCATGCTTCCATTACTATCTTTTTTCGCCGTTCATCAAAAGTTATTCGAAAACGTTCAAAGAAACCTTCCCTCCCCAAGATATTAAAACTTGTAACTAGATCACTTGAAAACCCTACGTTCATGTCAAATCTTTCTGTATTTATTTCTACAGTTAATGGATGGATGAATAC
>CAYJTD010000176.1:2731-3854 GCA_964372525.1 uncultured Nitrosopumilales archaeon
AACTGTTGACTTTACCACTCTTCTACAACAAGCCCAGGTACTCTGCTAAAATGTTTAATGTTACGTGTAGCCAGAGGTTCTCCATACGACATTGCTATGCAAGCAGTAATCAAATCAAAGTCACCTATTGGCTCATTTCTTAATGGCGCTTGATTAACCCGTTCGCCATATTTTTTGGAGGCATCTAAAGTAAATTGAAGTACGTCAAGAAGATTTACCAACTCCTCTACCTTTGCCAATTCTTTGTTTGGATTTCTTGAGCCAAACGCACCGGCATACAGTTCACATAGATTAATTGGCGTGATTGATACTCTTGTAGCTTGTAGCGCTTCTTTCTCTAATCTCTTCATAGCCTCTTCCTCTTTTCTGAGTAGAGCTATCAATACGGAAGTATCAAGGCAAACCACGTCATCTACACCATTACATCTAGTTCAGTCTAACCTTCCTTAACCTTGCTTTTCGTGTGCGAATCATGGTCTCCTCTATATGTTGGGCCAGATCTTCGCTAGGTGGTAGCTTTTTGATAAAGTCAAGAAATGATTGTGTATTTCCTCTTGATGCTAATCTTAGTATCACTTCTGTAAATGATTCACTTTCCTTCTTCATTCTGGCCAGTGCATCATAAGCCTCCTCTGAAATCGTTATCGTTTTATGAGCCATATAGTATAGTATAGTATATGTGTATGTATGTGTATTTAAAACTTTGCCGTTCATAGCATCCAAAACTACCTTCGCAACTCTCGCCATTTCCGTATCTCCTCAACACTAGACCAAGAGCCAGTAGTTTTTGCTCGTAACATATCTTGTTCTTTGGCTGCATTGACAACACGTTCAATGTTGATTTTTCTTCTAGAGCTCATATTTCCCCCTCTATCAATTTGCTAGTCTGTCTTAATTATTCCATTCCATTTTCTTCTATTGCACTCATTCTTCTAATGACAGTTAATCCGAAGGCGCGCCTCTTTATATACGACCCCCCCCTCTCCCGAGCTATCACATCCGTGCAGATGCAAGTAAAGCTGCAAAAAACTGCAGAACAAGATTGAGGGTATTTGTTAAATCATTGCAATTCCTGTAAAGGCAGGCATATAGATATTTGAGTAATTCAGATGCAAGATCGGAA
>CAYJTD010000177.1:0-3850 GCA_964372525.1 uncultured Nitrosopumilales archaeon
TCTAAGACTTGCGATTAAGGTTCATGCTAATCCATCCCTCGCATAAGGTTCATCAGAAGGGAAAATGTTTCCGATATTCCTATATAAGCGTTAAAGTGATTTTATACAAAAATTTTAGTGTATATTTATCGTTTTACCCAAACGATCAGGTCGTTCTGGTAAAATCTTATCTATACACCAGCAAAATTGATTGTGCTAATGAGGAAAACAGACAACAAGAAACTGAAATATAGGCCCTCTGCAATATTTATGTCCTGTTTAGTTGGAATGGCAATCATTTCTGCGACAAGTCTGATCGGTAACGCACAGGCAGCCACTTGTCCAAACCATGGTAGTATAAACTGTCACGTAACAAATGAATTTGGTGGTGGTGCCCAATATAAGGGAAGCAAGGGAATATGGACAGTAAAGGATCCTAGTGGCGTAAGCGGTGTAGTGGCTCACACGAGTTGGGTGGTAAATCAAAACACCCTTGATTTCTATGAATTAGGTTGGCGCAAAATCATAGGACCAGGAGAAGTTGTGAAATATTATTGGGCCAAGCGAATAGGCGGAATATTTCAAGGCCCATTCACTATTGCCAATGCAAGTGTTGGCGCAGTAAAAACATACCAGATAGACGACATTAATCAAGACAGGAAATGGACTATGACGATTTCTGGTTTCACTGCAATAACCGACACTGTTACAGTTTCATGGAGCGTTGGAACGCCAAAGGCAGGAGGCGAATCTTCTAATGACCAGAACTCAATGCCCAAGAATGACTTTAACAACTTTAAATACTGGGGCGGAACCCCTGAGCAATGGAGAGCTTGGACTTTTCCTGTCGGTTCTGTCGTAGAGGACGCCTACTGGCTATCATACTGCAACTATGATCACTGGACAATAGGTAAAGATCCGCCGGCGGGATGTCCATGAGAAAACTAGCTATATCAGTAATTGGAGGAATCGTGGTAGCTGTTGCCTTGCTAAGCATAGTGATGGTTGATACGCAGCGCATGAATCAAGCTGATACTGATGCTGGTCCGCGAGTCGTTCATGTCAATGAACCAATAGTTGCACCTCCTTCTTCTCCAATTGTCGGACCTGGTGTTAAGGTAGTTAACATTGCTGAGGCCGAAAAGGAGGCTGGATATAAGATCTACACCGCATCATATCTACCGTTCAACAACTCACATAAGATAACGAGAATGGACCCGAACACCAAAGACGTAACGTTGGTCTATTCTCCAACAGTCGTTACAACCTCGACAACGGCAGAGGATGTACTTGCAAGTAAGGGATTCTTCGTCTCATACAGCGTTATCCCACAAGGATTTGATGTAGAGGGATGGATAGAACAATTTGTTGCTGATGCCCCAGACGTGCGTAAAAGAGTTACCATAAACGGAATGCCAGGAGAGGCGAATGAATACTCTATAGCGGTCGATCCCTTTGGAGTCGAGCTTCCTCTTCCTGCACAGGTCATTTTCTTCAGAGGAAACGTCCAGATTACTCTAGCTGCAGAGATGCCTATGACTGAACTTATTAGAGTAGCCGAATCCCTCAAATAGGCTACTCCTCGTAATTTTTTTATTTAGCGAAATTGAATTTCAATTGATTTGCGATGAAGCCAATATCAGGGGTGACTGGAATTGCTCTAGTTATAATATTAGTCTTAACATTTAATGTGCCTACACATTCAGCATATTCGCAAGGTCTCAACTTTGACCCAAAAATCAATCTTAGTAATACTGATGGAACTTCAGCGCCCTACGAAGTGGTGGCAGACGGAAGCAAGGTGTATATTGCATGGTTAGACATTCGTGCACGTTCTGATGGCTCTGCCGAGTCAACTAATGTTATGTTAAAGGTCAGTACAGACAGAGGGCATAGTTTTGGTGACGCCATAACCTTAGGCTCAGGTACAAGTCTAGGCATTTTCGGTGGACCTAAGATAGCCGTATCAGGGGATAATGTGTATGTGGTTTGGGCAGATGGCAAGCTGCTACTGTTCTCCAGAAGTACTGATGGGGGTTCCAAGTTTAGTATTCCCACTATACTAGGTAATACGAGTAAGGACTCGCTGGTTCCATGGATAGCTGTATATGGAAAGAATGTATACGTGGCATGGCAAGACGGAATTGGTCCCGATGTTAAGAATACTGAGATATTCATGAGGGTAAGCAATGATAACGGAGAAACATTTGATCCAGCAATTAATCTTAGTAATAATGCTAGTTACTCTACTTTTGGAAATCCATGGGGACCAAAGATAGCTGCATACAGGAATGACGTGTATGTAGTTTGGCAGGATCTCATTACTCCAGGTAACTTTGACATATTCTTAGCCAGAAGCACTGATAATGGATCGACTTTCGATGTAATAAATTTGAGTAACAATAGTGGGACTTCCGCGCATCCAACAGTAGCAGCATTTGGTAACAACGTGTATGTTGCGTATCAGGACGATGCACATACTGGAGGCCAAGGTGCTAATTATGATGTATTCATTACGAGAAGCACAGATAGAGGCGAGAGTTTCGAAAGTTCAATTAAAATGAGCAGTGATGGAGGTGCAGGAGATCCAAAGATAGTTGTTTCAGGAAAGCATGTTTATGTGATATGGCAGGATGTCAGCAGTGGATCTCCAAAGATATTCTTTGCTAGAAGTACTGATGGAGGAAAGACATTTGATCCTTCAATAAATCTTAGTGGCAATGGCTGGTCTGTCAATGTATGGTTGGCGGCATCTGGCAATAGCATCTACGTTCTATGGCAGGGGAAGACTGGTAACAAATTCGAGGCATTCTTTAGAGTAAGCACAGATTATGGAGCAAATTTTGAACCTGCAATAAATCTGAGCAAAGGAGTTGGTGATTCTGGCGCTCCCAAACTAGCTGCTTCTGGAGCTAACGTATATGCTGTATGGATAGATAATGGCGTAGGCAATGGTGACATATTCATAGGAACTACTACCAATCCATTATTCAAGCTAGACCCAACAATAGATGCGATAGAGAGCGAATATAACAAAAACAGTCCAAAGCAGTCTACGAAAAGCAATGCTCTTAGCTTTTCTAATTCAATTAACCTAAGCAACGATGATGGAGGTATAGCATATCATGAAATTGCAGCTAATGGTAACTATGTATATGCGGTATGGTCTGGAGCTGCTGTATCGAGTTCCGGTCAATTCATTGTAAGTGCTGACATATTTTTCAGAGCAAGTAAGGATAACGGAACTACTTTCAATAATGTAATTAATCTAAGTAAAAACAGCGGTAACTCCATCCTTCCAAAGATAGCTGTTTCTGGTAATAATGTGTATATTGTATGGCAAGATGATAGCGATGGAGATAAGGAGATATTCTTCGTTAGGAGCACGGATAATGGAGCTACATTCGGCAATCCAGTTAACCTGAGTAATGATAATAAAGATTCTGTATTTCCGCAAATAGCCGTATCTGATAATAGTGTTTATGTTGTATGGCAGGACGGAATGAGTAGTGGTATACCTGATGCTTCACTTCCAAATGCGGATATACTCTTGCGAGCTAGCACTGATAATGGCGCTAAGTTTGGAAACATAATTAATCTTAGCAAAAACGCTGGATATTCTCAAGTACCACAAATAGCTGTATCAGGTAGCAATGTGTATGTAGTGTGGTACGATACTACGCCTGGTAACTTTGATGTATTTTTAGCTAGAAGCACGAACAAGGGTGTTAACTTTAATGCAATTAACATTAGCAAAAGTAGTGGCTTTTCAACACATCCCAGAATAGCTGTATCTGGAAGTAACGTGTATGTTATATGGTTTGACGATACCAATCAAGGCGGTCTTGGGGCAAATGCAGACATATTCTTC
>CAYJTD010000178.1:0-2348 GCA_964372525.1 uncultured Nitrosopumilales archaeon
CTATGCAATAAAACGAATACAAACAAATATTACAATATTATATGTTATTGAATAACATTGAATTTGCGGATAATGAAATACTTATTATTTCAATAATCTTCTTTGCCAATAAGCCTTATACTTATTCTATAACAATATTCCATTATAATGAAAGTAGATGCTGTCATTGGGAACAAGAAGAGAATAGCAGTAACAATGATAGCGGTAGCTTCTGTGATAACACTACTTGTATTCGCCTCAGCTGTTGTAGAGATAAGAGCGCCGGGGGACTCGGGTTTCAACGGACCAGGCTATATCTACTCCGTTGAATACCAATGTGGTACCCAAATAGCAGCAAATGATCCAAAAGCACAGCCTGGAAAATATTCAACCAACATACTCATACATAATCCATTCACTGAAGAGCAAGTAACGTTCATAAAAATTCTTCCCGTAACAGGAAAGCCAATAAGTAGCGAGTGGCTAAATAAAACATCAACAATTACAACGCCATGGGTTATACAATCTGATGGTGCCTTGGAGATAGATTGTAAGGATATTACCACAGTGGCAGGGGATACGAATCAATTATCCACTGTTTTCTCCAAAGGGCTGCTAGTTATCTCACATCCAGTTCCAGGAGATGGTACTAACGTTCTAATTCCCCAACCACTCTTTGGAGACGAGTCACTAGATGTTACAGTATCATATACATATTTCAGCAGCGAAAATCCTAAGGACAAATATTTCAACAAGGTCATATGCAAGGTAAGAAACATAGCTGCAGGTGGAACAGTTACAGATAAAGGGTATGAACTCCTTATCGAAGCAGATCCTTCTGCGCCACTTGTCAACCTAAAAGGGAAAGTGAAGGATGCACTTACTGGTCAGGGAGTAGACATATCACGCGGATTCAAGATAACAGAAGTAACCAAAGCAAACCTCACAGCACATACCCTAACTACTGTAGGCCAGCAACAGCAACAACAACCACAACAGCAACAGCAACAGCAACAGCAACAGCAACAGCAAATTATCATAGTGACTAGTAGTGGAGGAGGCGTAGGTGCCAGCAAGGATGTAGAAACTATAAAGGGCAAGTTCGTTCCATTCGTACCTGTGCCAGAAGAGACATTTTTCTTCTAACATGAGTTTTTTTATTTACGCCATACCTCTAGCTATTCAATATAGAAACAGTGTTTCATCGCCAGAAATTATCAAGAATAGCTAAATGATTGCTATATCTTGATTTTTAGTCGCTTCACGGTACTCCTTATTCTTTCATCTGTAAGCAGATCCTTCAAGTCCCTTGTTGCATGTATATGCTCGGTTATCTCCTTTAATCCCTTCCTTCCTCTCGCCTTAGCTTCCTTAACTGAGACTTCCAGACAGTGGCGTAGTAGCAATCGCATGATGGGTATGCGAAACCTTGCCCTGATGCTGAGCATCTGTATGTTCTTCAAACACTTGAAGCACCAAGAGTGAAGATAATCTTTACCTATGGCCTTTTCTTGAGCCAGCAATTCTTCCATGATTAATTTCCAGTTTAATGTTCCTATCCTTTCAACAATTACACGCATATCATCGATGTCCCCTTCCCTTCCTGCTACCGCCTTCAGCAAAAATATATCTTCTGCTGCTAATGTGTATACGCTCAAATTTTCAAAGTCCCTGTACTTCGTGCACCTTTTGATCATGTTCTGTGATAGTTCCATCTGTCCAACGATTAATTGCTCGAACAGATCTATTCTTTCACCCTTTCTAGCCAGAATGCTTGAAGGTTTGATCCACTTATCCTCAAACGTATATAATTTCTTTCCAAGTGGCACAAACCCTCTTGAAGTAAGAGCACCATAAAGTGCCTTGTACTCTCTTAACGAAGATACTACGAGGTCATAATCTTTCGTTACATTCTTGAGAGCCATAAGAACCAAACTCGCCCCTCCAAATACATACAGATCGACATGCCACTTGAGGTGCTTGTCAAGTTCTTGAAATAGTGCAATCGTGCTTCCTTCCTTTGCAGAAGATACGGAAAGTGCGTAGACACTGGCATATCTATCGAGAAATTCTTTCCATGGAAGAAACATGGCCTTGTTGACTATTGCTGGGATGTCCTTAGTGCCGTAGCGCATGTAGTTCTCCAGATCAAGAAGGAGACTTACAGCTTGCTTTCCATATTCTTTTGCCAAGGACTCGAGTTTATCAGCATTGATCCTGTTACGGTTTTTGTAGTAAAAAACACAACAGAAGGCCATATCCCTTGCATCTTCTGAACAGACTATTGCGTGAACAAGTACTTCTTCTATTCCAATCACTTGTTTTGGTTGCAAGTAATAGTCCCATGGTGACTTTACATCTACTCCGTA
>CAYJTD010000178.1:2358-3843 GCA_964372525.1 uncultured Nitrosopumilales archaeon
GCTCCATCATCAAATACATCCTTAGATCATCATCTGGAGCTACAGAATAGGAACTATCACTTTTTATCAATGCCCCGATGCTCTGTAAAGATGACAACGCGCTCCAAACTGACCTTACTGTTATTTTAGCATGTTCAGCGATCTCATCTACGCTTGCAGGTTGCAGGCATGCCAGCAGCACATCTTCATTAGAATTCTTGAGCAATGTTTGAAGGTTCCATTTTGCTGATACATTGATTAAAGCACTTGTTTTTGCTACTCTCTTCAGAACTATACCCTCTCTTTTGCGCTGAGCAAGCTCTTTCTTTTCCAGCCTTGAAATCAGTTTAGAGGCGTAGGATTTGCCTGTCTTCAGCAAACTTGCTAGCTCTGTTATTGTCTTGGGCCTGTTGTCCAACTGCAGGAAGAGTTCTATCTCTTTATCAAGCATTTACTGAAATAATAGGAAACATGCCTATTTAGAGTTTCCTATTATTTCAGTAATAAGTCAGGTTAGGAGCATTATGTCTCATGAGGTATGCCATCATACACTACTGCTGTCATCGACCGCAATGAGTTCTATTTCAAACTTCAATGGAGGACTGATATGCCATATGGTTGGCATGCTCTTCTTCTTCTTATTCTTCATAGGTATAGTATAGTGCGGCTGATCCAGATCTGTTTCTGTCTATGAAATTAGGCGAGATTATTAATTTTAGGATAGGCTCTAAGTTAGTTGTAAATGCCACATAATAGCCTAAATTCTCTCCTATTTCAGTTATGCTATATTATCTTTGAGCAATTAATGCCATTTTGAAATTGCTCCATCTGTGCAAACCTCTAGTTTAGTTTTTCGTTATCTTTTCTGCTAGCTAATTCATATCTAAATTAATCACTTCTATGCTCAATTTCTTATGCAGAAGTTACTATACTAAGTTAAGTGCAGGAAAGATGTTAATGTTATAGTGATGAATTCTAAAGACGTCCTCGTCATGAGACGAACTTCGAACTCAGATCTCTAGCGATTTACCTTAGATTCGAAACTCCCACGCCAGAGCTATAACCATAATTCTTGCACTTGACTTAAATGCAATATCGATTTTTACTTTGCAAATATGAAGTATGATTTACATAATCGACGTAGGATATACTATGCAATAAAATGAATTCAAAAGCCAAAACACGCTATTATATGTTATTTAATAACATTGAATTTCCGAATAGTGCCATACTTATTATTTCAATAATTTTTTTGCCAATAAGCCTTATAATTATTCCATCACAATATTCCATTGTCATGAAAGGCAATAGAAACGGTGAAACAAAGATAGTGACAATAATAGCAATTACAGTAGCAGCAATGATAGGAATAGGGTCATTCGCAGTAGTAACTACTACAACGGATGAGAGTTCTACATTATCTACATCATCTACCTTCACGACCGTACCACAAGCTACTTCAAAAGCCATTAGTCCGTTGCCAGTTACGTTCACCCCTGATACCGA
>CAYJTD010000179.1:0-3827 GCA_964372525.1 uncultured Nitrosopumilales archaeon
TATTTCCCTATCAAACTATTTACTTGGCGTTATGGAACTTTATTATGCTTGCTTACCTATCTTCCTTAAAAATAATCAGTACGTTATGTTTACTCATCATTAATTCAATTATTTTAGTTTAATGTAAGAACCCCTGTTCCTGTAACATGTCCTAGATGGTCAACGGTAAGCCATTCCGCCTTGACGGTGTCAGAAGGGCTTTGTATCCTGAAGATCTTGGATGAGGATGGAGTTATTGGATCATAGTCTGTGAAGAAGATGAGTGTTGATTTGTCGCTATCAAAATGTGAGAACCATTCAGGTGGGATGCTACGTGTAACTATGGTTTTATCACCCAAGAAGGTAAGACGTAATTCGAATATGCTATCAGCAAAAGGCGCGTTATTGACCCGTATCATGCTGAAACCATCCCTCTTGATTAAATCGATTGTACTGCTTGGTGCATTTACTATGAATGCTGTATTCACTCTTTGTTGCCCATAGAAAGCAGTAAGTTGGTATCTACCAGGTTCTTCACATCTATTTTCACTCGCTCGTAACTTTGCTTGGAAATTGCCATTGCTGTCTACGTTTAAGCTCGATAGGATCTGTGATGCACAAATTTTGCCGTTGGGGTTTTTGAGCTGAAAAATCAGTGGAACGGGTTCAAATGAAGTTATCCTGCCCTTAACCATTATAGGTTCTTCAAAGAAGTATTCAGATTTGTCAATATTCAAAATAACTCCTACCTCCCTGTTTCCTAAAGGAGAAATTGTGAATTGTACCAAATCGTTAAGTGGTTTGAAATCAGATTCAGACTCACCGATCCCTCGTAGATAGATAGATACTACAATGTCGTTGTTGGAACGGGTGGTGAAAAAGTGTGTGAATATTTCATCAGTTTTTTCAAAAACGTTTCTATCACTTCCTGCAAAATTATTTTTCTCCTCTCTTATCTTCCTTGCATCCTGTGTTACTACAAAGTCATACCAAACATCATCTAGAATGCTAGTACTCCCCGGTCTGTGAAATTCCAGATCAATTCTTGTAAGATGACCCGTTCTGATAACTACTGGATCGAAAGATACACCCACGCTTATGTTGCCCTGCTCTCCAACGACCTCCAGTGGTGCAGCTCTAACGATCAGACCAAAACGCTGGCTCACAGCAGACTGGAACTGGTTGTTACCATCATATACGGCGATGAGGTGGATTACGCGATCGACACCCAATATCTCCACTTTCCATTCTACATCAAAGTTTCCGCCTGAATCTGTTACCGTTTCCGCAAGTGTAATTGTCTCTCCACGATTGTTGACAGTAACTATCTTTATCTTTGCACCAGCTACACCTTCTTCACTGAGATTTACCTCTTTCTTTCCTATAATCTCAGCTTCAACTGTTGTTCTAAGCTCTCCGTCTATCTCCACAATCTCTCCTTCAAAAAAGAAGTCGTCTTCGAAATCTTCGAACACCTGCCTAGAATTCTTGAGTTCAATATCGTCTATGGTTAACGTTGTAGAAATTCTCTGTGGTGCCTGTGCAAAGGTATAGTTGAAACTGGCAGATGAGCTTATTAGGATTATAGCGAGAACTAGAGCAATTAAGGGATAGCGCACAGTGAATAATGTAAGCCCATGTATTAAAAATCATTCTATTTCTTTGGGGAATGTTGTAGTCACAGCATTAGTGTTTTTTTCATTCATAGATAATTATTTACTTCCTAGCCAATACAAAGACACAGAATAATTACGAATTATCTTCGATTAGGAGATCTGAATAGATACACTTCGCAAGAAAAGAATTTTGTACAACTACTGTAGCTAAAAAGCATTTATAGAATATTTTATGCGTTGGAAGAATTTTGTCGAAGTTAAATTCGGTATAAAGCATTTTTAGGCATGTATATAAGAAACTTCGTTGTTGTATATTGTTAGTGAAAAAAACCCACAGTGTTTCCAACAATAATTGTGTGGTAGCATGCTTATTGGCTGGCATCTTAGTTTCTACTGCAATTCTGCAAAATGCAAGTTTTGTCATGGCTGATGAAAGAGATTGTTTTGAGGAATTTGATATTGATGAGTGCGAAGAAGCGGGCGAGACATTGTATCTTTTGCTTGATGCACAACCACCAAAAATAGTTGCCCCGCCTGACATCAAGGTAGTAGCGGAGGAAGCGCCATACTTGGTTGATATAGGGAAACCAAAGGTTAACGATGATGTTGATCTGGATCCTACTGTGACCAATGATGCTCCTAAAGATCTTTTGTTTCCGTTTGGCACCACTGTTATAGTATGGAAAGCTACTGATAAAAGTGGAAATTGGGCTTTCGACTATCAATTTGTGACTGTTGTGAAACACCCATCTCCAACGTTACAATTCAAGCCTATAACAGAACCGCAGAAAAACACTGCAGCCTTGAAACTAGATGCCGTACCAAACAGTGTACTTGTTGGTAAGGAAGTTCTGATTACAGGAAAACTGATAGATGCCAATACCGGTGCGGGAGTTCAAGGAGTTCATGTGAACATCTTTGATCATAGACCTCTAGATCTAAGAGTGTTAGGGAAGGCCAAGACTGATGATGAAGGAAAGTTCAATCTCATTTGGTATGCTACCCCGTCAGTAAGAGGAAAGGACAGACCGATGTCAATATTTGCGGAGTTCGAAGGTACTTCAGCATACACTAACACAGTAAGTTATAATAGATCAATGATGATTGAAGTGGAAAGGCTCACACTTGACCTGTTCTACAAAAAACAGAATTTTGGTTCTGGAGAACGTGTTGTAATACTTGCGGCGTTCAAAACATTTGGCGATAAACTAATCGATCCTGATGAACTCGTAGCGAAGTTTGATGGTAGAGAAGTTTCTATGATAAGGAAGAGTATTGGAATATACGAGTATATGTCCCTACCAGATACAAAATCCACACATCTATTTACTGTAAGGGCCACGAAATTTGTTGAAGGGAGCCTGCCGTTTGGTAGCGTAGTAGGGGCAGTTACGATCAGGTAAGCATGAAGAGATCTTACAGAAAACCCTTCTTTAGTTAGTCTATATGAAAAATAAGAAAAAGTTATGGTTGTATTATCTTACGGAAATAGACCGTCTGGTGTTGATATTGTTTCTACGCCTACAAGCTCTTTTATCTTGCCGAACTCTTCCAGCAAAGCCCTACCCTTGTCTGTTGTTGCGTATACAGGGTTTGGGTCATTCCTGATCTCCATTAATCCTTTAGTCGTAAGATAGTCGATGTATCTCTGTATCAACAGAAAATTCAAGTTCGTCCTGTAGACAAGTCTAGTCTTATTTATGCCTCCATTAGCCTCTTCAAGAATGTTTGCCACTATTTCCATCGCGTTTCTTCTCTTTCCATGTAACATTGTTTCTTTCATACTACAGCAGGTAACTATGCACCCCAACTATAATAATGATTCTTGTTCAAAAACGCAATATCTGGTTTTTTTAAAATATTAATGGTAATAAACTAATTGAAGAAATATTGTTTAGAACAGTAATGTTAGTGTTTATTTAGATAGTTTATTGTATGTCCCTTGGAGGTCTGTATGTTTTCCCATACACAAGTAAAATGAAGTCAGACAAAAGTATGAGAAGGTTCTCATGAAAGAAGGAGAGACTGAGGTATTTAAGGTATTTAAAACGAGACAAGCCGGCGTTACAACAGAGATTGAATTCAGTTCTTTGAAATCATTCTATTAAGAAAATATCTTTAGTAGGTCATTAAATATCAAGCAGTTCCCTATTCAACAAATGAATACAGCCAAACCGAAGATACAGAATAGAAAAGCAGTAGCGCCAATCATAGCCACACTCTTACTAGTAG
>CAYJTD010000180.1:0-3817 GCA_964372525.1 uncultured Nitrosopumilales archaeon
ATTGAAGCAGAAGATCAGACAAGCGAGAGAGGCGGTTCAGGACGAACCGGATCCCTATAAAGTTGAGGCTTTCAAGGTCATTCTCTCCAAACTTATCGAACAGCGATCCATAAGTGAAGTACTACCAGAAGGGGCAGTAAGAAAGGTAGAGAAGAAAGGCAAGATTCCATATGAAGTAATGCAGAGATTGCAGGACTTGAAGTACAAGCAAAGAATTCAGGTCTTACTTTACTACAGTAGTGGGACATTGACAAAAGAGGAGATCAAAGAGCAGGCGAAGGAGCTTGAAGTAGATGAAGGTTGGTGGAATGGAAGCAATTTCAAGCGGGATCTCATGAAGAGGAGTAAGATGTTGGTAGAAAAGAAGGATGTACAAGGAATTCATAGGTATAGGTTAAGCAACATAGGAGAAGTAGCGACCAAATCACTGTTAGAGAAGTTATTGAAGACCTAACCTATTTTATTTTGCTATTGCTTGGATAGCTTCAGTTGAATACTGTGGTTCCCTTACAGTCTTCTTCATTTCTACGAAAGTCTCCGTCTTCTGCACACCTTCAATTCTTCCTATTTTGTCTGATATCAGTTTATGCATCTCATCGAGTGCTCTTGAAGCTATCGTAATGAGCACATCAAACCGACCAGTAACTTCTGTAATTTCCCTTACCTCTTGTATCTTGAATAATTCAGCTAAAACATTGTCCCTTAATTTGGAATCCATGCTTAGACCAATGATAGCTTTAACATTGAATCCCAAGGATTCATCGTCAACAATTATTGTAAATTTTTTGATAAGACCACGTTTTGTTAGTCTCTTTATTCTGCTGTAAACTACAGAAGAGTTAATGTTTATCTTCTTACTCATTCTGGGGACTGAAATACTTGCATCTTTTACAAGTTCTGCTAGGATTTTCATATCCAAATCGTCGATTCTTTCCAAATGTTTTGCCCGATTTATCTACTAAAAAGAAGTTAATAAACTTGTTTTTTGCAAAAATACACATAATTTTTGGTAGAATTACAAATACTGTTGCCGTTTAAACAGTTCCGCTAACAATACAGCACCTTTGGCAGACCCCATCTTTTCGTTGTGGGACAATAAAACGTATTTTATGCCGTTATCAAATACAGGATCTTTTCTAAGCCTGCCTACCACTGTTGTCATACCATCGTTCATAGTTCTGTCAAGCCTTGGTTGAGGTCTTGTAGGATCATCATGCACATAGATGTATTCTGGTGGTGCCGTAGGGAGACCCCTGATGCTGACATTCTCAGAATACTTTAGCATTGATTGCTTAACATCTTGTGGTTCGCATGATTTTTCTGTTTCTACGAAAACTGCTTCCGTATGTCCGTCCAGCACTGCTGCTCTTGTGCACGTGCAACTTACCTTCATACCAGCTGGTTTTATCGATCCATTGTTTAAAGTACCAAGAATCTTCATAGTCTCATTCTGCACCTTCTCTTCCTCCTTTGGAATGTATGGTATGATATTATCGAAAATATCCAATGCCGCAACACCGGGCGTTCTACCTGCTCCTGACACTGCCTGCATGGATGTCATAAACACCTTCTTTATGCCAAAGTTATCAAGGATGGGTTTGAGCGTAATAGCCATACCTGTTGTTGTGCAGTTAGGTAATGGAGCAACGAAACCCTTCCACCCTCTGTTCTTTCTCTGTGCATTGACCAGTTCTGTCTGCCCATCATTTATTCCCGGTATAAGTATGGGGACATCATTTTCATACCTAAAGGCAGCTGCGGTACTAATTACTGGAATATGTTCAGCAAATTTGGGTTCTATGACCTTAGCATCATCGGACTCTATAGCCGTAAATACCAGATCGACATCTTGTGGTTTGATATCATTAACATTTTCCACAATCATATCCTTGGCGTATTCTGGAACAGGGTCACGCTGATGCCACTTCATTATACCAGTATCCTTATCATGTATAGCATCAACGTACTTCTTTCCGGCAGAGCGCTCCGAAGCTGCGATATGTTTTACCTCAAACCATGGGTGCTTGTTAAGCGATACTATAAACTCCTGTCCTACTACTCCCGTTGCACCTATTATTGCTACACGAAGCATGCTAAAATCACTCCGCATTCGTATTTAATAATCGTTTATGGACAATAATTACTGTCAAAACTTATGGTAATATAGACATGTTAAAGACAGTATATTCCACAAACTTTTAAAATTAAGCACCGGTATACCATTTATGGCTAGCTGGACACTCACACGTGAAGAATTTGCATACTATGTTTATGATGAAAATGTAAAACCTATCGGATTCTTCAGACCAGATTATACAACTTCTGCGGAGGACAAGATAATAGACATGATAACTGATGAGGCTCACGTAAATAGTGGCAAGCTTACTCTTTATGTCGAGTCGCTTCCTGCAGACGCTTTCTCCATAGAGAAGTTCACTGCATGGGCACAGCGTATACTGCGCCAGTTAAGTGCTTGGCAGAAGTACCAGCAGGATAGGAACCTTCCTCAGCCACAGATAGGGATGGAACGTGGGTTATTGTCTGTTATAATAGATGTCAAGTTCAAGAAACCAGCTGAACTTACTAAGGCTAGTCTTGGCGATGCATTGAACGACGTACTAGCAGATCTGCGCAGTAAACAGATGATATGATGTAACGTTATATGATCTGAACTGATATAGAACTAGTAATGATAGGTTTGCGCACCTATCTCCTTCTTCCAATCTGCCCTTATTCCAGGCTTTCCAGCAAGTCTTTGCAAATAGTTGTAAGCTGATATGCCAGCTTTCGCACCTTCACCAGCAGCAATTATTACCTGCTTGAATGGCATGTTTGTTGCATCACCAGCAGCAAATATTCCTGGGTGCGACGTTTCACATAAATCATTAACCTCGATCTCTCCCTTTGGATTAGTTTTAACCAAATGTTTTACAAACTCAACATTTATCTTGGAACCCATTTCGACAAAAATACCATCAACATTTATCTCACGCGTCTTTCCTTCTGTATCCTTTAGCACCACTGCCTGCAAATTTCCTGTACCTTTCAATTCAACTATTTCAGAATTGGGGACATGCTCAACATTACCCCTCTTTTCTAACGCTGCGATCATATCCTTATCACCTGCCATCTTACCTGTTCTATAGATAACATACACCTTGTTTGCCATCTTGCTCAAAAGAAGTGCTGATTCTACCAGATATGAACCAACGCCAACGGTAGCAGCTACTCTCCCTTGATAAAACGGAGCGTCACATTTGGTACAGTAAGAGACACCTCTGTTCACAAGTAATTTCTCGTTTTCAAAACCCAGCTCCCTAGGTATCTTGCCTATAGCAAGAACAAGTGCCTTGCACAAGAATTCCCTGTTAGGAGTTTTAATCCTGAAACTGCCGTCTTCGGTTTTTTCTACTGATTGTACAAAGTCATACATAACAGTGCCACCAAAGGTATTGACTTGATTTTCAAGTGTTCTTGCAAAAAGATCCCCACTCGTAAGCATGAACCCGGGGTAATTTTCTAGCCTTGGAATAAGGTTCATTTGACCACCTAGGTCCTGCGATACAACCAAGGTCTTTACCTTCTGCCTTGATGCATACAATGCAGCAGTAAGTCCTGCTACTCCGGCCCCGATTATGACAACATCATATTCCTCTGGCATATCCGTTAAAGAGATAATTACAATGAATTAAGTTTTGTTATCTTGCAAGTCTTTGCAATTTAAAATGCATAAATAAACTGTTATAGTGGATCATATATGACCAAAGAGATGCAGCCATTAGAATTCGTTATTAGCTCAATTACTGATCAAGGTAGT
>CAYJTD010000181.1:0-3721 GCA_964372525.1 uncultured Nitrosopumilales archaeon
TCGGTCGTTGTATGTGAAAACACTGGCTCCTTCCCACAATTTGGGCAGGCAATAAACAGAAAAATGCCCATAATGAATTCATTCTCTCTTTACCATCTAAACAACAAAACAAACCGAAGGCTTTTAACCATATATTTACACACTAGTTGTAGATGAGTTTCAAGAGCTATACAGATGACCGGCTTATCACCAGCAGAGATGCATTAAACAGAATGGAGATCAAACTCAAACTTCTTGAAATTACAGAAGGCGCATACGATCCTATAGGATACAAATTTGGGCATAGACTATTGGTAAACAAAGTCCTTGCAATAATAAAACATACAAGAACAGATGAGATTGAAGAAAAAGAACTAGATCTGGAAGCTATAGAAAAGGAGATGAAGATCAAAAGAGTCTACAGCTCTACTAATAGATGGGTTTATTCGAGTGAGATAAAGAATGGATACATAACCGCTACCAGACACTTTGATTTGCTAGCAGATGCAATAGCACTAGATTATGTTATTATTTAGTTACTAATAATTTTTAATATTGAGCTGGTTGGGATTTTTTTATACCATTTAGCATCTATTACGCCGTTTATGCGATCTGCAGGTATGTTGTTTGCAACACATTTGTACACCACAAAGTTTGCTCTTACTTGTTTTGAATTATGCTTGAACATTACACGTTCTACATCTACGATTGTTTTCACCCGCACCTTCAAGTTCATCTTGCGAAGGTATTTGGTAAGTGTCGTAGCATGATCAGAACCACGTTGCGCTATAAGCCAAGGAATTGTCCAGTGATCTTGCCATACTTTACCATTTTTCTGCTTGATTAACAGCGTTTCACCATTGCCGTTATTCACTATTGCTGCAACACATCTAATGGTAAACGCATTCTTACTCATTCTCCGGAGTTCCTCAAATGGCGTTTTATTTATTTTAACAATTCTTCTGTTACTGCCAAGTTTCTTGCCTATTTTTCTATACATACCCCTATGATAGATCAACGGTGCTTTCTTTTCATCAAACTTTGCAACAACTACTTCGCCGATGACCGCAACATGATCACCTATCTTGTAATAGTTTATTAGTAGACATTCTGCATTAATTACACAGCCTTTGATTAGAGGTGCTTTTATGCGCCGTGCCGGGTATGTATTGAACAGTTTTATGTTCAACTTGTCTATTTCTTTCCGACTGTAACCCCCAGCTATATTGACCAACGAAGCCTGTTCATCAGAGCTCATGTTTACACCAAACTCCTTGGTTTCCATGATATTCTCGTATGTGGCTGAACCATCGTGTATGAAAATAGCTATTAACATAGGATCATACGAAATATGCATCGTCCATTCTACGGCCATAACGTTCGGACCATGTCTTCCAGTAGATGTTACTAGACCTACACCAGTGGTAAAGTATCTGTTCACGCCTTCTGCTATGCGTTTTTGCATGGGTAGGATGGTTTCCCACGATACTATTGTATGTTACTGACTTTTTGTCTTAAATATCTGCTATGAAATGTCAGACAGTAAACTTTATCGGCAATCATTTAACATGCTATGATATGGTAACCCAGACCATCAGTGTAAATGGAAGAAACTATACGATAACGCTCAGTGAACAGACCACTATGCTTATGACGCGTTTAAAGGGGCTATATAACGCCAGTTACGGTGATGTGGAAAGCTTTGGTGAAATAAGCGGCGCGATATCGAACACGATCAACGAACTTAGGAAACACTCTGTCAACCCAGATCCAAGGGAGGACGACCTTGATGGTGTCATACAAGCGTTATTGAAACTATTCGAAAAGAAGGATGCAAAAAGTTAAGCTATTACCTACACTAATTTACGGCTAGATTTAAATGCATGAAAGACGTATAATTCTCATGATCCATTGCGAATGTGGTATATGCGGACATTCCTCCGATAAGGAATGCATGCAGAAAGAATGTCAGTGTTGTATAAATTTCCATCTTAGGTCAGGACCTAAACTTAAAGCGAGCAGTAACTCCCATTAAACCAGTCTAGGTTTAAATAACAATGGATCACTGCTTTATTGAATGAAAACTCACGCATATCAGCAGTGCATAAACCCTACATGTGCTCTGAAATATCCTATTAGTGAAAGTAGGATACACTGTGAAAGAGGACATCCTTTAGATGTAAAATACAAAAAGCGTTTTCCTAAATATCTCAAAGATGTTTTTTATGGAAGACGTAACCATGGTGGCAATATATACAATGAAAGTGGCGTATGGAGATTCCGTGAACTAATTAATTTTTCACAGATAGATACGGAGAGTCAGACGCAATGCTCCAAGTATCTTGTTTCCCTAGATGGTGCAGAAGGAAGATTATCAAGGCCTTATAGGATGACAAAAGTTGCAGATTTTGTAGGTATAAAACCTGACTGTCTGTTCCTGCAACCAGAAGGCTACAACCCCAGTGGATCGTTCAAGGATAATGGTATGTCAACTGCTCTCACACATGCTAAAATGTTAGACGTCAAGAGGATAGTATGTGCTTCAACTGGAAATACATCAGCTTCTGCTGCGATGTATGCATCTAATGAAAATATGGATTGTGATGTCTTTATTCCAAAGGGCGAAGTTGCTCCTGGAAAGCTAGGACAGGCGTTTCAGTTTGGTGCACAGGTAGTTGAAATTGAGGGTAACTTCGACGATGCGCTGTTAGCGTCAATCGAAGAGGCAAAAAAAACCAGTGCTTACACGGTGAATTCAATTAATCCATTCAGATTAGAAGGGCAGAAGACAATTGTGTACAGAATTATGGAGTATCTGAAATGGAAACCGCCAGACTGGATTGTTTATCCAGGAGGCGCGCTTGGTAATACATCAAGTGCAGGCAAGTGCCTTATGGAATTGCGTGAATGGGGATGGATAAAGAAGATACCACGCTTAGCGGTAATTAATTCAGAGGGCGCGAATACGTTTTACACGCTCTACAATGGTAAGTATAATGATGTAAAATTAAGATGGAATAAAGGCGATGTCGATGAGGAGTTCATTAATCATTATTATCAGTATATGGATAAAAATAACATTAGGCCAAAGACGGAAGCAACCGCGATTCAAATAGGCAAGCCGACAAATTTAGTGAAAGCGTTGCGGGCCTTGGACTTTACCAAAGGTGTTGTAACACAGGTAAGTGACAAGGAAATGTACGACGGTATGTCTATTGTAGGCTTGAATGGGTTTGATTGCGAACTTGCATCTGGTTCCGTTCCCGCCGGTGTGAAGAAACTACTAGAGGAGGGTGTGATAAAGAAAGATGATGTTGTAGTGGGTGTACTGACAGGAAGGCAAAAAGATCCTAATGTTCCTGTAAGATATCATCTAAACCAAGAAAACAGGTTTGCAAACCCTCCCAGAAGGCATCGTTGATTTTCAAAGGTTAAAAATGAAATGGATTATTGTTAGCCGCATTACATTCGAATTACTATAGCTACATTCTCATAACCACAGTTAGGATTACTACAACGATGCACGGTTCTGTTTATTGATTCTATTCGTCTGCCACGTTGAAATGCCACAGACTTGCCATAGTTTCCTTCAAGATTACCCCTCTCGCACCTTGGGCATATTCCAGTAATTCCATGCATAGGAGGGCATTTCGGCAAATGCAAAGGTCTAATCTTAATTGCACCTACAGACCTGCCTGTTTGTAGTGATGTAGTTTTACCCTTGGCCCCACTCATGGTTAGA
>CAYJTD010000182.1:0-3663 GCA_964372525.1 uncultured Nitrosopumilales archaeon
TTGATACTTTTCTTGCAGGTAGCAAATAATTTATCAAGAATTTTAGCACCACCAGCTATAATCTTTATTTCAGCATCGTCCTTGACTTTTCTAGACTGATAAAACGGCTCCGTTGAATGTACGAACTTACTGATCTTCTTCTTAATCGTTTCAAATATGGAAATATCACTGCAATCAGTGCATACAGCATCACTATTCAGGTTGGAAAACAGGGTTTCAAACATACCACTACCGCGTTCTGTAGGTATTACCTCACAATTTTTACTATCTTTCTTGGCTCTACCGATCTCAAGTTTTGGAGCTATCAGTTTAATACTATCATCATTCACAATAGCAATAGCTTCCCCCCAGAAGCCTGTTGCATAAAACACATTTTCTGGCTCAAAGGCAATCAATGCATTACAATTAATTTTAGCAGCTTCCTGCAGAAGCACCTCCCTTCTAGCCATACCGGTGATGTAATACATGCACTTTTTAGTTTTGCTTCATAGCAAGTTTTCTTTCACAATTGCTTAGATATTTTACATATGATGCCTTTTATGCGCTCTATACACTCTTCAGGCATTGACAGTAGCAAAGATTGTGTATGTAAGGAGAAAACATATTCCTCTACGTGTATACAAAAACAGATATGATGAAAACAACAACAAGCTGTGTTTGGATTGCAAAAAACCAATCATAGGCAGGCGATCAGACGCAAAGTACTGCTCCAATGACTGCTCTTGGGATTTTTACGTCAAGAACAACTGGCGGTTACTACGAATAAAGATAATGAGAAGGGATAGGTTCACATGTCAAAAATGTAATGATAGAAGGAGCAGAATAAAGGTAAATGGAAGGTATAGAAGGAACCTGCAGGTTGACCATAGAATACCATTGTTCAAAGGTGGAAAGGAATTCGACGAATCAAATTTATGGACACTATGCATCTCATGCCACCTAGAAAAGACTCGTTCAGAACTAAGGGAAAGAATCGATGCTAGAAACAACCGTATGGAATTGGTTTCTGAACCATTACCGTCTTCTTCGCTTTGATGCCTTGGCCTTACGCGTTTTTCGTTTTATCTGACTTTTCTTTTGTTTGCTCCCTTGCTGCAGACTCTTCATCATATTCTCGAATTCCTGCATATACCGCTGAAAGATTTGATTCTGGCTATTCAACCAGTCTTCATAGATCTTTTTTTGATTTTCCTGCAGTTCCCTGAGCCTTTTAGCATAATACGATGCAGATGCATTCATTGGATGATCATGAAGCAAATAGCATAAAAAGTGATCTATTCAGATGTCATCGATCATGTCCTTATACTAGTCTCACGAATAATTTAGCGTGAAGAAAAGGAAGATAGTAAGGCGAAAATCCAAACCCAAGGTAAAGAATAGAAAGACCAGACCAAAGGCTAAAAAGAAAGGCAGTGTTCTAACGAAAGAAGAAAGGAAAGAAGTATATGCTATGTTCAGGGAGTCTCTTACATTTGATTGACTACACGAATTATTTTACAACTTGTAGTTGCCTTGATCAACGTTTAACGTTTACATATAGGTGATTAGGAGTACTTGCAAATGGAAGATAATACAGAAAATAAACCAAAGGCTGTAGCATTGCTATCTGGCGGACTTGATAGCACTCTGGCTGTTAAATTAATGAAGGAACAAGGTATAGATGTAAAGGCAGTTGCGATAAAAACCCCGTTTTGTGATTTTGATTGTGGTCATGGCTGCGGTTTTAGAGTTAAAGAGGTAGCTGAAAAACTTGGCGTAGAACTGAAAACATTCTATCTTGGCGACGAATACTTGGAGATGCTAAAGAAGCCAAAACATGGTTACGGTTCTGGTATGAACCCATGTATAGATTGCAGGGAGATGATGTTCAAAGTTGCGAAAGATTACATGAACGAAATAGATGCCAAGTTTATCATTACAGGTGAAGTTTTAGAGCAAAGACCCATGAGCCAGAATCCAAGGGCATTAAAGATCATCGAACAAGAATCTGGTTTGGAAGGAAAGGTGTTAAGGCCGTTATCAGCTAAACACCTGAAAGAAACTGAAGCTGAAAGAACAGGTTTGGTAAAGAGAGAAAACCTATTGAGCATAAAGGGCAGAACAAGAAAAACTCAGATCGAGCTTGCAAGGAACTTTGGCATTACAGATTTTCCCAATGCAGCTGGAGGCTGTCTGTTAACAGATCCACAGTTTGCAAGGAAGGTTAAGGATCTTTTTGCGCATAATGAAAAACCAACACTGAACGACACTGAATTGTTGAAAGTTGGAAGGCACTTCAGACTTGACAATGCGAAATTAATTGTAGGAAGAAACAAGGATGAAAACGATCTTCTCAGTTCGTTAGCATTGCCTGGCGATTTGTTGATAGAGGTTAGGGATCACAAGGGGCCAGTAGCGTTACTTAGAGGTATATACGATGACAATGTGACACAATTAGCATCTTCTATAGTGCATAGATATTCAGATGCACCTAATGATGAAAAATGTGCTGTAACAATCAAAAACAACGGTAGCTTGAAGGAGGTTTCTGCCTCGTCAATAGCTGAAGAACAGCTAAATTCATATAGAATTTAGTCTCTTTAAGCTTCATGTTAACCACTGTTGATAGGCAAGGATATTTGCTGAGAGAGGTGGCTGTTAGTTAATGCAGAACCAAAAACAACCAACCTATGTCAAGTCCATAACACTACGGGATCTCACAGACCTTGAGGAAGTTAAACACGACGTAAAAAAACATAATGTAGTTATCCTAAGAGTTACACCATTAGCACAGAAGAATATTGATGAATTGAAAAAAGCTGTAGAGGAGCTTTACAAGTTCACGCAATCGGTTGAAGGTGACATTGCAAGGCTTGGCGAGGAAAGAATCGTTATAACTCCACCAGGCGTTAAGGTCTGGAAAGGGGCATATGATATGAAATGAAATAAAGCAAATTCTATTTCAGGTTAATAAGTTGTAACAATAACAAATCAAAATAAATTCTTACTGTGTTTGTACTGTTGGATCTTTTCATTTCTTGCCGGTTTTCTAAGCACATAAAGATGTTCATGTGCAATTTTATAGAAATCATAGCTTGAACCTCGCCATGCTTCTCTTGTTCTTTTTGTCTTGTGCTGCACTTTGATAATATCTTCTTTAAGAATAAAACCAGCATCAAGGAATATGTGTAGCACGTTATGCGATATTGGCACGTAATGTCTATGTTTCCTAGTATCTCCTATTAGTATAGCACAGTGCTTTCCTGCCTTGACAACTCTGAAACACTCTTCTGCCACAACCCGCATTTCCCGAAGATAGTTATCTATTGATAACGCTGACAGATCGGCCTTGATCTGCGCCCTTGAATATGGAATTATGCCAGCATATGGTGGATGTGTCGCAATCAGATCTATACTATCATCATCAATTTTATCCAAGTTACAGGCATTACCTACATATGTTTTAGTAGAAACCCTGCTATCATAGTCAAAATTCAGTCTGTCTAGAGCGACCATTACCGAATTATAATTTACATCTATGCCTATTGCGTTTCTGCCCAACAATTTGCATTCAACAAGTGTAGTACCGCTGCCCATCATCTGGTCAAGAACCAAGTCTCCCTCTTCCGTATACTTCCATATCAGATTGTGAGGTATGTACGGGCTCCAATTGCCTCTATACTT
>CAYJTD010000183.1:0-3591 GCA_964372525.1 uncultured Nitrosopumilales archaeon
AGGACTGTAGCTAAATGTTTACCATTATACCCATCCGATGAGGGCAAGGGAATAATCAGGATCGATGGTCTTGTTAGAAACAACTCTGGTGTTGCTATTGGTGATACCGTCATAGTTAAGAAGATTAAAGCTGTGCCAGCAGAAAAGGTAATTGTAGCTCCACTGGAAGCTATACCACCAATTGATGAGCGTTATCTTGCTGATGCTCTCGAAAGCGTTCCATTGATAAAAGGCGATAACGTGATGGTTCCATACTTTGGAGGCAGGCTTACTTTCCAAGTTATAGGTGTTAATCCGGCTGCTGATGCTGTTCTTGTTAATCAAAAAACCATATTCCATATAGCCGAAAAGGGAGAAACTCTTAGAGGAGTTCCCCAAGTTACGTATGAAGATATTGGTGGTATAAAGGAGGAGATCCAGAAAGTTAGGGAAATGATTGAACTCCCGCTAAGACATCCAGAAATATTCGAAAAACTTGGTATAGAAGCTCCCAAGGGAGTATTGCTATACGGTCCGCCTGGAACTGGTAAGACATTACTTGCTAAAGCTGTTGCCAATGAAAGCAACTCACATTTCATTAGTATAAGCGGGCCAGAGATAATGAGCAAGTTCTATGGAGAGAGCGAAGCTAGGCTGAGGGAGATATTCAAGGAAGCGAGGGAGAAAGCTCCAAGTATAATATTCATCGATGAAATAGACTCTATTGCACCGAAGAGAGAGGAAGTTACTGGAGAAGTAGAAAGAAGAGTGGTGAGCCAGTTGCTGTCGTTGATGGATGGCCTGGAAGCTAGAGGGAAGGTAATAGTAATTGCCGCCACAAACAGACCAAACGCTATAGACCCTGCATTAAGGAGGCCTGGTAGATTTGATAGGGAGATTGAGATAAAGGTGCCAGACAAACGCGGCAGACTTGAGATATTGCAGATACATACTAGGAACATGCCGCTAGCTACCGATAATGAGGATCAGGTAGAGGCAGAACGGATTGCGGCTGTAACGCATGGATTTGTTGGTGCTGATCTTGAAGGTTTGTGCAAAGAAGCTGCGATGAAGTGCTTACGAAGATTGCTGCCAGAACTTAACATGGAGGATGAAAAATTACAGCCTGACGTGCTTAACAAACTGATAGTTACAATGAATGATTTCCAGAATGCCCTCAAAGAGGTCATGCCATCTGCTATGCGTGAAGTCTACCTTGAAAGCCCGGATGTCAAATGGACTGACGTTGGTGGTCTTGAAGGTATCAAACGTGAATTGCAGGAAGCTATAGAATGGCCAATGAAATATCCAGACTTGTACAAGAAACTTGGCCATAGTATGCCTAAAGGCATATTGCTACACGGTCCAAGCGGTACAGGCAAGACATTGCTCGCCAAAGCTGTCGCTACTGAAAGTGAAGCCAACTTCATTAGCGTAAGAGGACCTGAATTGCTATCAAAATGGGTTGGCGAATCTGAGCGGGGTATAAGGGAAGTATTCAGAAGAGCAAGGCAGTCGGCACCTTGTGTGATCTTCTTCGATGAAATAGATTCTATTGCTCCTATCAGGGGCATTGGAGGCGAAAGTATGGTAACAGAACGTGTTGTCAGTCAGTTACTAACTGAACTTGATGGTATACAATCACTTCATGGAGTAGTAGTACTTGCGGCTACAAATAGGGCCGACATGTTAGATACCGCGTTGCTAAGACCTGGTAGATTTGATAAACTGGTTTTTGTGCCTATGCCAGACAAGGACGCGAGGCAGAGGATACTGGAGATCCACACCAAGGAAAAACCATTGGCAAGAGATGTTGATGTGGCTAAACTTGCAGAGATGACCGAAGGATTTACCGGTGCTGATGTTTCATCAGTTGCTAACACTGCAGTCTCGCTCGTACTGCATGAGTATCTAGCTAAATACCCAACGCCTGAAGAAGCTGCACAACATGCCGAAGAAGCATCGGTATCATTAAGACATTTCGAGGAAGCGATAAGGAAGATAAGACAGCAGAAGGAAGGGAAGCCAGGCGAAAAGGTTACTGTTCCATACTACAGGTAAGCGACGATATTTTTATTCTTTAAGTGTTTTTGTTAGCCATACATGCGCAGAAGAGCTTTGGAAACCTAACTGTTTAAAGAATCTTAACGCGTCTGTATTAGATAGTTCGGTATCAAGGATTATCATTCTGGCTCCTTTCTTTTCCATCTTGCTTTCCAATCTTTTATACAGCCTTCTTCCAAGTCCAAACCCTTTGTATCGCTTGCTTACGCCTATCCATGATAGATACCCGTATTTCCACGCACTACTAGCCTTTTCAGAAACCTTTCCAAGAGCAAACCCAATAACTTGACCGTTAAGTTTTGCAACAACGCATAGATCTGGGTCTGTGTTGTAATAGTCTGTTACTTCAAATTCGTCCCAAGTTCTGTACAATACCGGGAACTCTGTTAGATATGCCCTTTCGCCAAGGTGATAAACCTTTGCTAGATCGTCTATGGTCATATCCTCTATGCGAATAAGGCTCTTCAATTTTTTGATACTCTTTCTTTTTGCTTTCTTACCCAACACAAAATCTACTATATATGGGTCTTCTAAACTTGTTGGTTACGCCGATGTGTAGAAGTCTATATTTAGTAATTCTTTAATTTAGCAGGAGTATCTATCTGTATCATGACAGAATTGATGGGATATAAGGGAAAGGCGTTAGCCGTATTATCTGATCATAACATATCGATCGGAAACACCATACTGGTGAAAACTCAGGATGGTGAATATGTGGGGATTCTCATGCCAAGATACGAATTTTCAGATGATAATCATATTGTAATAAAACTCAAGAATGGCTACAATATAGGTATAGAAACCAGCAAAGTGATTGGGTTAGAAAATGTGGAAGCCAAAGATGCCGAACTGAACAGGGGGGAGAAGATTAAAGCGGAGATTAATCAAAATCTGCCCAAAATTGTGATGATCAGCACTGGAGGTACAATTGCAAGCAAGATAGATTATAGAACGGGTGGTGTTAGGGCTGCTCTTACTGCAGAAGAACTTTATACTGCTGTACCAGAATTATCGGACTTTGCTCGTATAGATGCAGAAGTACTTTTCAGTGAATACAGTGAAAATCTATCTGCAAAACACTGGAGTGAAATGGCGAAGAAGGTCTATGAGAAAATTGTGGATGGGTATGAGGGTATAATTTTAACGCATGGTACTGATACAATGCACTACTCTGCTGCCGCGCTGAGTTTTGCATTGAGTAATGTACCCGTCCCTGTGGTCTTGGTTGGGGCTCAAAGATCATCGGACAGACCTTCCTCAGATGCTGCGTTGAATCTTATAGGAGCAACGCAGTTTGCATCTAACGCAGATGCCTCTGGTGTGTTTGTTGCTATGCATGCTAGCACGGACGATAATTTAATAGCTGTCCATGTTGGCACGCGTGTAAGGAAAAATCATACAAGCAAAAGAGATGCATTCCAATCGATAAACCTTTCACCAGCAGCTTTTGTCAACGGCAAGATTATTGAAATGAAGCTGGATTCGTTGCCCAGACGAAAGAAACCTGACAAGTTTGATCTAAAATCAATCTTTGAAGAAAAAGTTGCT
>CAYJTD010000184.1:0-3573 GCA_964372525.1 uncultured Nitrosopumilales archaeon
AGAATCTTAAAAGAATCTGGAAGTATGTATGTCTTTTCTGGATGGAACAACCTGAGGGACATTTTGAATGCTATTGATGATGTTGGTTTCACAACCATTAATCATATCATATGGAAGTACCAATTTGGTGTTGTTACAGAAAGAAAGTATGTAACATCGCACTATCATTGTATCTATGTTTGCAAGAACGATGGGAAGAGAAAGTTCTTCCCTTATGCAAGGTTTGGAAAGGATGAGAGAACTAGCGAAGGGAGGAGTTTACACTATGAGGACAAGGAAGATGTGTGGTACATAAAGAGGGAATACTGGACTGGTGACCAAAAAACACCTACAAAATTACCCGCTGAATTGATCAAAAAGATATTGATGTATTCAAGTGAGAAAAATGATATTGTTCTGGATCCGTTTTTAGGGTCTGGACAGGTCGCGGTAATTAGTAAAATGCTAGGTAGGCAATACATAGGATTTGAAACTGTAAAAGAATATTTCGAATTTGCCAATGAAAGATTGGAGAAAGATATGTATAGAATTAAAGACGGTGAATCAAAAAGTCAGGCTTTAGATCTATTTCACACCTCATAATTCATAGGTTCGCATAAAATCTGCTTTACTGTTAACCAGTTTCTAAATATTAGTTTATTATTGTGATACCATTTTATCAACATCTTTCTAAGTTCTTTAACTGAATCAATTCCCGCAAGTTTTGCATCTCCCTCTGTTAATTCATCAGTTCTTATTAGTTCGCTATCAGTTACTTCAATTACAAGTGACGGTTCGTCGCGTTTGAACCTGTTTGTTATTACGTAATAGGAACCGTACAACCTCCTGTTTCTGTACGTGCATCTGATCTCGCTTGTTATTAACAATGGAATCAATGGCTTTATGAAAACTACCTGCTTTATCCTTGCTATCCTTTCCTGATCCTTGAACCATTCAGGATGTCTTGATGTTATATGATCTATTGCTTCCGAATGTGATAACGTTTTGTCTATTTCGTCTAATGCTGTACCTTCAAGATCTTTTTCTAATACTATATTATTGTGCCACCATTTCATGAACCGTCTCCAATTTGCAGGATTGTATAGAGAACGTTCGATCATTCTTCTCTTTACATGCATAGGAGCATTGGAGAACTGGTTTCCTATTGTAGCATCTTTCAGGTAACTCATCGCATGTTATTCTTTACACATATTCTTAATTGTTGTAGGTAATGTTCAGAACATTCGACTAAAGTATCTACACTGTAAATTATTGTAAGAGCTTTGCCAATATTTCCTGATTTTTCAAGATCTCGAAATACTTGTTTTCAAAGCGATATCCTGGAGTCTTTGTTATGCCGTGATCTGGATGCTCGAAAGTATCTGGTACAGGTGTTCTTGTATTCTCATCAACGTCTTCTTCAAGCACCTTGGCATTCACAAGTTCGTCAAATAACCGTCTGATCTTGCGATCATTGATAGAAGCTTCGTGCATGACTCTTTCCAATGAAGCGTATCTGTTATTGGACTTTACATACCATTCCACAAATTTCTTTTTAGCTTCCTTACTTACTCCGTATACGTTAAAAGCTGTTTGCAAATAATTTAACAGATCCATGGCATGAGATAAGAATAATGGGATAAAAATATGTCTCGTAATCTATGTGTTGTAATACTTGTACACCAATAACTGCGGCCACCTAATACCATTATCTGGTAAGTTACAAAAGTTTAATTTAGTAATAATGCAATGGATCTGTATGTTCAGGAAGGTAGGCGCAGCAATACTATTAGTATCTGACATGGATCGATCTATTGATTTTTACCAGAATACTCTGGAATTGGAATTGAAGAATAGATCAAAGGAATGGACGGAGTTCATCAAGAATGGAACCGTTATTGCTCTGCATCCAACAAAGTTAAAGGACCTAAGAAAGGATGGAATCTTGATAGGCTTTGCGATAAGCAATTTAGATGATGTATGTAAAAAGTTAAAAAGCAAAAACGTAAGATTCAGGAAGGAACTTACTGAAGAAGAATTTGGGAAACATGCCATAATAACAGATCCCGATGGGTACATGATATCAATAGTTGAAATGAAGTTGAGTGAGGAAGAAGAGATGAAACAGGCGCCTGGCTATTACGGTTTTGCACCAGTTTAATCTAGAATTAGTATTTCAAAATATCAAGACGAGATATTGGGCGGTAAGTAATTTGATACAGTAGAACCATGATGGTGTGTCATAAGCCATTTGTTGTTTTGACGCTCGAATATGTTTGTAGCAAGTACGCCAAACTTCAAATTCTCTCTATCAACTTCGCTCTCAATATTTTCCAGACAGACGACTATTGCCATATCGTTAACGGTCCTTATCTTCGTATTTGTAATTACGAACTTTATTGATTCTGTATTTTGAAATATCCGTACCCAGCTTTCTCTTATTGCCAGCCATCCGGTAAAGAGGTCCCAGCCTGGGTGTACGCAGATAGTATCATCCTTGTGACTCCATACCTCTTCCATCTTCGCTATCGATAAATTTTCGAATGCCTCATAGAACCTGTTATTTGCGTTTTCTATCTCCGTATTATCATCAACCATGCTTAATGCCAAGTTCCTTATTGATTACTTCTCGTAATTGCTGTCTCAATCTATTTGCCTTTTCAGCATCATTGCTTATTATTAGCGGCCCTATTGCGTAGTACTTTTCGCTGCTTCCTTCTGCCTGTATGTCATTACTCAGATCCATTAACACGTAATCCTTCTGGTCAGCCTGCACCTGAATATTTGCCAAGCCTTGGGCAAGCATCTGGATTATCTGATTTGCATCATCCTTTGGTATCATGTGTTTAATTATGATGTATGAGTTTTTAAGAATTTATGAAGATCTTTTACCAGTAAATTCCTGCATCTCATCGGATCCGCATCTAAAGCACTTCATTGCCTCCAGTTTTGTTAAATAAGATACATACTTGCATTTAGAGCACTGGAATCTATTCAAGATGGCATTCATCCTGAGATTTGAACCATCAGGAATCAACACTGAAGATTCCTGCAATCTTTCCAAAACTACTTTTGTTAATTCTGATAACTGCTCTAAATTGCTGTCTCTGTATCGCAGGTAGGTGCTGTTCATCTCAATGGGTATGTTATCTGCTATAATCTTACTGCCCTCCTGATTGTAACGCCTGAACAGGTGGTCCCTGATGTACCATGTTAATTCAAATAACTCCATGTCGCTCATATCACAAATATAATATCAGCTATTTTTAATCATTATAGATTGATGGAAAATGTACGAAATATTATAGGATTGAAATACACTAACCGTCTGCTATTTTCACATTAGAAATCAGCGATCTGTGTATGCTTGCACAAATTCCCTGCACCAGTTCAGATCCATCTGTTCCGTTGTTTCTAAAATAGTTGGATCCTCAAGTATTAAACGGCAAGCCTGCAATACATCACCGTTTGTCCAACTATGAGAAACTACCACTTCGGGAATATGGTTTTTAGAATCCCTGAATGTTGCTGGCTGTTCAACCCAATCATCTGAAGGTTTACTTGGTTGTTCTGGAATTTGTGGTACAACCTGTG
>CAYJTD010000185.1:0-3568 GCA_964372525.1 uncultured Nitrosopumilales archaeon
CCATTAAATGGCCTTGTTCACGCAGTTGTTGGTCAAGCTCCGCGGCGGTCACAGTTCTGTGTACATCAATGTTCAGCTCGTTATCGTACTGTTCTGGACAGAAACAGCCGTAGATCTTTGCAAGAAGCTTTGCCAAGTTTATTATGTCCTGGCTAGCTAGCAGCGCTTCTACCTCGGAACTTGATCTATCGAAGATAGCAGGGTCGAACCCGAATGCGGAGAGCTGTGATCGGATGTTCTGCGCGGTTGCTTTTGCTGCTAAAAGATTTGCATTGCCCTTCATTCCCGGAGCAGGACAGATGTCCATGTCAAGATTCATTATACGTATCTTCTCATTCCTTAATTCTTCAAAGACTCCTTCCTGAAGCTTCCTGGAGACAAGTGTGACAACATCTAGTCCAAGCTTACCGATCTGCCCCAGAGCGATCCCAAAGTTACCCGACGTTGCTTCGAATATCGTCTGCCCACTCCTAAGCTTCCCTGTAGCAATGGCATCATGGATTATCTGGACTGCTGGCCTTACTTTGATCGAGCCTGCCAGCAAGTTTGAATCGAACTTGCCGAAAACCCGTAAATCTTTATCTGTAAGATCCAGGCCGTACTCCTTTTTTGCACATTCTCTCAAAACTTCAGTAATATCAATCAGGGGCGTTGTGTTGACAACCTTTGCTTCATCTGACTTTTCTAAGTGAGGGACCTTGCTCCATATCTCTCGCTCAAAATGTTCGAGTAGATTGCTGTCAATGTTGCCCCCTTTATCTTGTTCCTGCAATCTTATCCAGTGCTACATGCGCAATAAGGTCTTATAAAAGATATGATGGGCTTCCAATCCAAGAATTCAAATCAAGCACTGCTTATCACCTATAGAGTTACCAATACTACTAATTATGTTACATTATACTTCAAACCATACGGAGAAACCTTTCTCAATTCACCAACAATTTCTACCAATGCATTAACAGTTGTATCAATTTCCTCTACAGTATTCTGTATGCCAAGCGTTAACCGCAACGAGCCTGTTACCTCTTCATGGTTAAGACCCATTGCCTTTAACACATGTGATGCCTTTTGCTTCTGAACAGAACACGCAGAACCTGTAGAAGCTTCAATCCCATTTTCATCCAATTTAATAATCAGATCCTCTCCATTTACTCCTAAAAACGTGAAATGAGCATTGTTAGGCAATCTCTGTACAGGATGACCATTCAGTTTAGAATATTTTATTTTACTTGATACAGAATCAATCAACGCATCACGTAATTGCTTAACATGACTTGCATAGTCATCCATATGCTGCATTGCTAATTCAGCAGCTTTGCCCATTCCTACTATACCAGCAACATTCTGCGTTCCAGATCTGATTTCATTTTCTTGCCCTCCTCCATGCATTACAGGTTCAATCTCCAAGTCATTACAAATGCATAAAGCACCAACGCCTTTTGGCCCATACATCTTATGCGCTGACAATGTTATCATATCAATTCCTAACGATTGCACATCAACAGGTATTTTTCCAACAGCTTGAACAGCATCTGTATGAAATACTATATCATGCTTTTGCGCTATTTCTGAAATTTCCTTTACAGGCTGTATGGTTCCAACTTCATTATTTGCAAACATGATACTGATCAGAATTGTTTTGTCACTTATCGAATTCTCCAATGCATTTAGATCAATCATGCCATATTTGTCAACCTGCAAATACGTAACATCAAATCCATTTTTCTCTAATTCCTTGCATGGCTCAAGGATAGCTTCATGTTCAACACTGGTAGTAATTATATGGTTACCTTTATTTTTCATTGAATTAGCATAGCCTTTCAATGCAAGGTTGTTTGCCTCAGTGGCACCAGAAGTAAATACAACAACACCCTTACCATTTATGAGTGAAGAAATTCTCTTTCTGGCAAGCTGCAAGGCATTATTTGCCTGTCTACCAAACTTGTGTATAGAGGATGGGTTACCATAACGTTCCTTCATGTAAGGCATCATCTCATCAATTATTTCATTAAGAATAGGTGTAGTAGCTGCGTAGTCTAGATAGATCATTCAAATCACGTTAAGACTTCCAGTTTTATAGCCGCCAGCTTCGATTGCAACAAACTTGTAACCCAATTTCTTAAATTCAACATCAAGTTCATCAAGTTTCGCCTGATCAAACAACAAATGCCGTTCATCTCTACCAACTTCAATGCGAGCAATCTCGCCATGATCTCTTACCCTAAGTTGTTTCATGCCAAATAGCTTCTTTACAATTATCTCCGCCTGCTCTATTCTCTTTAATTTATCATTAGTAACCTCTGTACCATGTGGAATTCTGGATGCCAAGCAGGCATTAGATGGCTTATCGAATATAGATAAGTTTAATCCATTAGCAATATCCCTAACATCGCTCTTCTTTATTGATAATTCCACTAACGGACTCTTCACACCATTTTCCTTTAATGCAATTATCCCAGGCCTGAAATCATCCAGATCATCTGCATTAGTGCCATCAACTATCAATTTCGCATCTTCCTGCTTTGCAACTTCCAGTAAATGTATAGCAAGTTCACTTCTGCAATGAAAACACCTGTATTCATCATTCTTAACAAATTCAGGGTTTTCCAATTCATTGTATTCAATTATCTTATGTTTAATTCCTATCTCCTTTGCCACCTTCCTAGCACTTACAAGCTCTTCATCAGATAATGTCTTGTAATCAGCAGTAACTGCAATTGCATTTCCATTAAGTGCTTTCTTAGCTGCATATGCAACAACTGCACTATCGACCCCTCCAGATAAAGCAACAACTACTCTGCCTTTATCGGAAAACCAATTTACCAGCTCATCAAACTTTTTCATGACTGTTTCACTGATAGTTTATCCATTATTGCCTGCTGTAATAAAGATGATACAACGCGAAACGGCATGTTTAATTTTACAGATACATGCTTGGCATCTTCATATTCTGGCTTTGCATACACGATCCTATCCTGCTCCTTAACTACTTTAACGCGAACAACAAATTCCTCTCCCTTGATACTTACAGGTACTGATATAGTACTTCTAGGAACTATGTAACGATTTGTTTGCTGTACTCTAACACCTAATGTCCCTGATTCTTGTATTAGCGCATTCATTATAGGATTCAACAACTCATAATCACATATAACACGTATGAGATTGGCAGGTCTGTTCTTTTTCGTCATAGCAGGTATCACACTGACATCCTTAGCACCTTTTTCCATGAGACTATCGATCATACTTCCAATAACCTCACCGCTAGCATCATCTACATTAGTTTCCAGTACATAGACAGTATCTGTCTGCATTACCTTCAACACCTTACCAATAACCACTTTAAGCACGTTAGGAATGTTTGGAAATTCTTTGCTTCCAGCTCCATATCCTACCTTACTTGTTTGTAATACAGGATAGAAATCCATTGATCCCTTTGCTAAATTAACAAGCATTGATGCACCTGTAGGAGTTACTAGTTCACTGTCAACAGGACCTCCAACAAGTGTAAAATTCCTATTCTTGAAAATTTCCAGTATTGCACTTCCCGGGTTTGTTATGGTACCAT
>CAYJTD010000186.1:0-3523 GCA_964372525.1 uncultured Nitrosopumilales archaeon
AAACTTGACAACGCTTTTGGCCAATAGCGTACCGAGAGTCACGTGGATTCTTCACTTTATATCTGTTACAGAGGCCTTTACAGGTCATGCTTCAGAATTAACCTAGGTAAGAGTTAAGTCTGATTCGAAAATAAGCTAATTCTACAAATTCCAAGAATTAGAGAGCTTTAGAGCGAAAATTGTCAGCTGCTAAAGAGAATAAGCACTCTGACAAACTCCATGCAAACATCTTCTGTAATGTTAAGGGTGATATGCTGTGTTGAATAACTCAGAATTTTCGCTAAATGTTGATCACTTTCGTCAAAGCTAACAGATTGTACGATCAAATTCGTCTCTTATGACGCTTTAAACGTAATCTAAATACGGATTTCATAATAATTCGACACAGAAGGGTGATACAATGGTATATAGGCGTGAGGAATCGTAGGAGCTATTCGAGGCAAAGCCCCTGCCTAAATTTGAATTCAAAATTTCGAAAAACTTAAATTCTTGTAATCCCATAATTTCAAAAATTGACCATAAACAAAATGCAAGTTAAACAGTACGTAACTCATTTCCCAGTAAAGTCGTACCTTGAAGCACAGATCCTTTCTAAGGAAAGTACGTGGAAGATCATGGTTTACATAATAAAATCTGGAGCTGTTGGTGTTACTGCTGATGATATTGTGAGAGACTTGAAACTCCCTCCTAGTATGGTTTACTCAACCTTGAAAGAACTGCGTAGGCTTGATTTTATTTTCATCTATCCTAGGGAGAGAAAGAAGAAGCAGGAGAGGAGGAAACGATATGTATGTGAGAAAAGAACGTGGGGAAAATACGGAATTGATAAGGAGTTCGAGGTAGCACTTGACGTCGAAGATATAATGAATTACTTTCTGATAGAACTTAAAGAACCAATTATTAAGGTTCTAGAGAGCGTTTATAGAGAATTCAATCAGAAAAAACAGCTAAGAAGATTTGTACCAATTAAGGAACCAAGCAACATATGTCCAAATTGTAATAGGAGCCATGAGGCAATGGAGTTCTTCTATGCCATTCTGATGAGGTTTATTGACACGTTCATTTCCGAATCTGAAGAATTCAAGGAGTTTCTGATGAGAGAAGGTTATGCTGAAGAAGAAATAAGAACCGAAGCACTTCAATAACTCCAGAAAAGCATTAAGAGAATCAGAACGAAGATCAAATTGACGAACTGCTGTACAGTGATGGTAATCTTCAACTGAGGTCATAATACTGCTAGTCTGAGGAATGATCTATGACAAGTAATGTAATTGTAGAACGAATATTTTCGATTCACTGTATTTCAGACTTTATGGCATGCTCTAATGTCTCTATGTCAGAAATTTTTATTTCTGCAGCTATGTCATAAGCACCATACGTTCTAACAACATTCACTATAACATGAAGCTGAGAAATTTCTCTCAACACGATATCCTCAGTACCATCTTCACAATTTATCAAAACTAATCCTAAGATATACATCATCTGCTCTTAAGATCTCACCTATCTGTTATGATATTTCCACAACGCATATCAATAATCATAGATGTGATCATGAGAAATTTTACTAGAAAATTTTCTGATTACAGTAATTATTAAATTCTGTAATTTTCAAAATAAAGGTTTAACTCTTCATGCTAGGCTTTTTGCTAATGGAGAGAAAACTGAGTAAAAGCGTACATAGGGAAGAGGTAAAAGATCCTTCGACGATATATCGGTAAACAAGTTAATCTGGACATTGAGATATACAATTGGTGGTAGACCCTTCACCCTAGGGGAACTTGCAGCAACTAAGATATCTTTGAGAGATTGTGAAACCTTTCTACAATTGGCTCAAGAACGAAAAGCTATCAATTGACATAGAGAATTATTCCGGTTGGTATAGTTATTTTACCAACAGACATAAACATTCAGGTTAACAAGCTTAAGATCTAGGCAAGACTATTATCTGGCCGTGCTTTGTAGGTTGGTGAATGCTACAGATGAACTCAATTGTACCAGCTTTACCTGCTGTAAATGTTACGGATTTTAACTCTCCCCTATGTAGTTCAAACTCATCAACATAACCTTTTACAGCTATGGCATGAACTTTCCCGTTTACTCCTAGTATATTCAGCGTAACTTGATCTCCCTTATACACAACAATTACCGATGGGTCAAATACATATGTCTCAATCACCCAGTTACCCTGCTCATCGGGTTTCTTCAATTCGTAGCCTCCGCCCGCTGGTAGTGTAGAATCGGGGAAAGGTTCCTTAGCTATGTTGGCAGTACCCTTGGGCTCAACAGCGTTTATGTAGAATGTCCTGTGACTTTCTGCTACATTATTAATCTGTGTATGCAATGATACAATTGATATTGATATAGCCGCTAGAACGATAGCAGCTACAGCAATACCTAGTGCTACTTTATCGATACCAGCCATAGATATAGAATAAATTAACAAATACCAAAAGTTAAGTGTTTATTGTGAAAATCATAGAATTCCCAGAATTCCAACAATTCGAAAAGGATGTAACCAAAGTTTCTTATCATTGTTAGCTGAAAGTTAATTGGGCGTAATGTCCCCGCATGCGCCTCAATGGTATGAGAAACTGATGGGAGGAGGTAATATCTCATCTGCCCTTCTTCCATCAGCTTTGCATAGAGCAACAGCAATACCGTGCTTTCAATAAATTTTTTATGAATCGGCATCTGTTCCTAACCGTAACATCTGTAACTCGTGCTGCCTGAGCCAGCTTTTTCTGGGTAACAGGTTCCCCTATGTCAACTGATGTCAGATACAGAAATGCTGCAGCTAAACCAGCTCTGCCTTTACCAGCATATAGGTTTGGCTTTATCACTTCTGACAAATCTATCGCCCTCCTTTTTGCTCTCTCACCAAGTCCAGCCCTGTTTGCAACAGTGGATATGTACGCAGTTAGAGAAGGCACGGACATCTGAAGATTCAAATTTTTAACAATAACTCTGTAACATCTAGCCAGATCCTTTTTCGGAACATTGCCTTCCTGTGTAAAGTCCTTAAGTGAATGAGGAGTTCCTAAACTTCTACAGGCGACATAAAGGGCTGCTGTTGCCATAACATTGATAGCTCTTCCCCGATTAAGTCCAATAGACAAACTTTTTCTGTAGATATGTGCTCCATGCTCTACTACATGATCAGGAAGGTTAAGTCTGTGCTTGAGTTTCTTAAAATGAACTGATGCTACATCCAAGTTTCTCAGCATCGAATTACCTATATTGATTCTGTACTGCCAAAGTCTAAGCCTCTCGATCCTTTGCTTCTCCAATGAAGTTTGACGGTTCCTAGAAGAATAATTTTTATGTCCTATAACAGTTGATAGGCCCATGTCATGCTCTTTAAATTCCAATTTCAGACCTGCCCTCTTTTTTGAAATATCCTCTTCACCAGGATACCAATCAGGTCCTTGATATGAAACTCTGTCTTCAACTACAAGGCCACAATGATCGCAAACGTATTCCCCATCATCAGAAATTATGGACATTGCAGAGCAACGTGGGC
>CAYJTD010000187.1:0-3482 GCA_964372525.1 uncultured Nitrosopumilales archaeon
CTATCATACTAGAAATATTATACTTGACTTCTGCAATGAAGCGAATTATTCTCCTATCCTTTGAGACTAGGAAAAGTTCGCTAGGCATTCATAATAAATGCGATAGCAAGGAGTTCAGAGCCTCCAGAACAATCTTGCTGTTAGGTAAAGTGCTAATGAACTCCCATCTGTACAGAATCAACTTTTCTGCCGAGTTAACGTTGCTCACCTCTGCCTCAACCATTTTGAATCCTCAAGTTACAAATATTAACATCCTCAATAAACCTCGATTATGCAGTATTCCAAGTCTGAAGAACGTTTATCCATATTGAGGGAGATGGAGTCAGAATTCGATAAAAAGAACGCTGATTACTTTAGGAAGGTGCTAAAACATGATGATTACGTTATACGAACTAGGGCGGTATGCATACTTGCTGACATAGCAGGCGAGGATGCTGTTGATGCAATAAGTGATGTATTATTGAATGACCCAGATGGTTTGGTAAGACATGAGGCAGCATTTTCATTGGGACAGATGGGCTTTCGTAGCGCTATACAAGCATTAGGCAGAGCTGTAGAGAATGATGATAATCCATTTGTCAGGCATGAAGCAGCGGTTGCATTAGGAGTTATAGGTTCACAGGAATCTAAGGATATCTTGAATAAAGCATTGAATGACAAAAGTGAAGAGGTTAGAGAGTCTGCTGTTATAGCACTTAGTAACCTTGATTTTGTATCGCAATCGAAGGATCAGAATTCTAGGTTTGCAAAGATGACTGGTGGCTAGCATAAACAGCACAAATCTGCTTTTGTGTTAGTGAAAGGTTTTAATTTTAGTTTAAATAAAGAATTGTAGGGGGTCAGTAGTCACGCCTATCATCATGGCATCAGATCGCCATGACGGCGATAGTGTTTTCATCATCCCCCTTTTTACTTGCTTGTAGCTTATGCTTTGCCCGAACTTACGTCGCTTGTATGCATCAGCACAATAACCTGAGCCAGAATCTCCTTCAACACCATCCCTTCGTTGGTAATCGTCATGCATCCATTCACTACCTTTAGAAATCCTTTCTTCGACAGCTCCATCACTCGTTTCATTGCCTGATAGTAATCTAGGCCAAGCATTCTAGCTACCTGATAGATCTTCGTTCGTGGGCTCATTGTAACACATTGCAGAATGCAGTAACTTTGCACGTACGATGGTCTTCGTTTCAGATGGTATGATATTGCTAATGGATCTACGTTCTTTAGTTCTGTCTGTATCCTCTGTATATTATTTACGTATGCTATATTATTTGGCATTATATAATAAATAGATACACATATTAATTAATTTTTTGTATATATTATATACTAGGAAATAATAACTAATCACGCCTCAGAGTTTGGTTACTTTGGTGCCCTCATTTGTCATTGAGAACCTGTATATGCTGTCAACCTCAGCATTCTCAAATATCTCAGAATCATGAGTAATCAGTATCATCTGCGACAACGGCCCTAACCCTGATCTAAAGGCTTCAGTAATTATTCTTACGAGCGACTTTCTTCTATCTTCATCCAAGTGTGTAGTAGGTTCATCAAGGATCACGAAATCTAACTTACCAGAGCCCATGACATAAGCCATCCCCAGTCTCAATGCCAATGCTATAGCTACTTTCTCTCCTCCGCTTAATGACTCCATATCAATGGCACCGCTTCTTCCATAACACTCTATGGATATGTCTCTGGCCTTTTCTGTCAACTGCAGTCTTGATATACTCATGTTGAACATGGAAGTGTATTCTGACGCCTTTTGTGATATCGTCTTCAGCGCCCACGTTCGCAAGCTCATACCTACCACACCATCTCTATTATAGACAGAACTTCGTATTCTTTCAAAAATCTGTATGTACTCATCTGCCTTTTCCAGCTCCTTAATTGCAACTTCCAGTTTTGAGCATTCATCCTCCGCTTGTTTAAATTTGGTTTTGAATTCACCTACCCGTGATTCCAATTCCAGTTGTTTGGCACTGAGTTTCTTATATTCTCCCTTCAGACTTTCATATTCATTATTATCAAAACTTTGTGTTTCTTTTCGTAGATTCAATATTTTTGAACCAAGACTTTTTGCAAAATCATCGACTATGAGTTGTTCAATATCATCGATATGATTAAGGTTTGCGGGAATGCTTGCAAATATGTTCTTCTTCTGTAATATTTCCTTCTGTAAAACTTCAATATCATTCATACCATTAATTTTATTATCAAACAGAAATGACTCTGCATTGCTTGTTTCAAGTTCCTTATTCCTATATTCTCTCTCAGTTGATTTTAAAACCTCTTTTTCATCGGTTAATTTTTTCCGTTCTCCTTTTCTTTTAATTAATTCACGCTTTAGATGATCAGTATCATAAATTTCATCTATCTTACTTACAGGCGAATTGCAGACAGGGCACTTGCCATCAACTAGCTGGAGTTTACTGCCTACCTCCATGAGAGCTTCAAGTCTACCAATATCGTTACTCATAATTTCCAATTCACTATCTAGCACCAAAAGCGACTTCTGTAGTTCCGCAAGTTTTGATTCGATTTTATCTTTATCCTTCATAATTAACAAATACTTTTTCGCATGGTTAATGAGTTCTGTATCTCTAGATATTTCCTGTTCAATCTTCTTCTTCTCACTTTTAATATAATTTAGCAGAGATGCTTCCGTGTTCTCAAGCTCGTTAATTTTTAACTGTAGAGGTTCCTGTTCTTTTATTGCACCCTCAAGCTCAGCTATTTTGTTCCTGAGATACTTCCTTTCTTCCTCAAGTTCATTCAATATTTTCTGTGCCTCTTTTGATATTTTCCTAGCATCAAGCAGCTTTTCCTCAACCATAGTAATATCAGAATCATCATACCCAGTTTTCTTACGTAATTCAGCTCTAAAGTGCTGCAATAGTTCTTTCATAGACTGATATGCTGAATCTAATCTGTCCAAACCAAACAGACTGTTTATCAGCTCTTTGAACTCTCTTGGTTGTGCTTGTATGATTGCATTAAGCTCACCCTGTTGCACAACAGCTGCGACTTTTAGTTTGGAATAATCTAAGCCTAAGATCTTTGAAACTTCCTCAGCAACTGACTCGGCAAATTGTTTTCTTTCACCACTAACCAAGACAATAGGACCACTTGGTTTCTGTTCCGTCAATTTTGCATTGATCAGCTGACCAGAGGCATTTACTCCTCTTACTACTTTCAACCTTCTTCCTCTAACAGACATTTCGATCTGTACTAACGATGAATTGGCACCGCGTTTTACCAAATTTTTATTGTTCCTTCTTGTATGTTGCCCGTATAGACCAAATGTAATAGCATCTATTATACTGGATTTACCTGCACCGTTATGACCTATGAATAATGTTAAACCATTATCCAGTCTCAAAGTTGTATTGTTATGAGAAATAAAATCCTCTAGCAGTACCGCTTCGATCACAGCACATTAACCTCTTTCTTCGCAAACCTAGTATTTTCATATG
>CAYJTD010000188.1:0-3478 GCA_964372525.1 uncultured Nitrosopumilales archaeon
CCAAGATGCGTATGCATCTTCTTTCCTTTAGCAACTTTCGTTAACCACTTCTTCCTTGGGTTATGGAATAGAAGCACGTAAGAGCCCTCGTCGATACGTTCCACCGTGCTAAGAAAACAGGTTCAAGATAATAATGTAACTACACCAGATCGTCTTCGTCGAGAACCCTAGCAGCCTTGCCCTTTAGTTTGACATCGACTTTAAAGTCATCAGGCTTAATGACGTCTCTAGGAATTCTCTTTATAACTAACCCGCATCTGTTTTCTGGTAGCAGTTTGTTCCTTATACAGCTGGCATAAGCACATGACGGTCCCAAGCATGGCTGCTCCAACCAATCACACCAAAGAACTTTTCCTGTAGGCCGCAATACATTCTTTGTACACTTGAACCAAACGCATTGTGGCCAACAAAATCCATCTTTATCTGGACCTTCTACTTTCATCACTAGCTCACTCTGATAGCCTAGTTAACCTAGTTATAATTAGAAAGACAACGATTAAAGTCTTTTGTTGCCGATGAATAAGCATGCAAAAAGGGTGTATATCACATCTTTTCCAAGGCATCGATTCCTAGCAGGTTTAAAGCAGATTTTATAGCGGTCACAAAGGTACCTACCAAGATCAGACGTGCTTTGCTTATTTCTGCATCCTTCTCATGTAATACAGGAACTTTCTCGTAGAATGCATTAAACTGCGTGGCAAGAGAATAAGCGTATTTAGCAATTGACTTTGGCGATAGATTCGACGCAGCATCTTCCAGATGAATTTCGAACTTTGATATTTCCTTGATTAGAGTGATCTCATGTTCTGTTTTTAACATAGATGCCAAATTATGATCAATTGTCATCGAGGGATCTGCAGATTTCTCCAGTATCCTGCATGCTCTAGCATGCGCGTATTGCAGATAAGGCCCTGTATCTCCTTCCAAATTTAGTGACTCCTTTATATCGAATGTTATGGTTTTATCGAGATCCTGTTTTATCATGCTGTAGCGTATGGCTGATATGGTAATACTTTCAGCTATTCTTTCCAGCCATGCGTTATCAGCATCTGGATTTCTGAGCTTAACAGCTTCGTATGCTGTCTTGTGCAATGCGTCAAGTACATTATCAGCATTCACGTAAATGCCCTTCCTTCCTGACATATGAGCAAATTGTTTCTCACCTATCTCTATTCCAAGTGTTTTGGCAGTATCGCTGCTTAACGCAACGATCTCATAGCTAAGATGTATGTAACGATCTGGGCTTGCTCCAAGCATGGCAAGTACCTTGGAGATTATCTTCTGTAACCTGCTCTGCCTGGTGTCTATTACAGTAATAGCCAAGTCAGCTGCGTGAAAGCCAGGGTTTGGGCCGTCTGGTGAATCTAGTTTTGTTGCCAATAATGTTGTATTGTCAAATTGCATGGTGTATTTGTAGTAACTGAAGGGATCGTCGACAAGCCCGATCTTCCATGCTGCATACGGTATGTCCTTCGCAATGTACGTTGCAGTGCCATCACTTCTAAGCAGAACCTTCTCCTCTCCTTCAAACCCAGCCTTTATGACCAGGCAGCCATTGTACTTCGATTCTGGGTCATTTTCCACCTTTACAATTCCCTTTTCCTTCATTGCCTCAAGCACCTTTTCCCATAATTTTGACTGAATAATTTGTGACTCGAAGTTCAGGCAGTCATACCTTACCTTTAGCCTCCAGCACGTTTGGAGCTGCTCGGCTAGGACCTTAGCTGTAAGCTCCTTTGCAAACTTTGCTATCTCAGAATCAGGTTTTTCAATCTCTTTTAACACATACCGACGTTTCTCAGCCAGATCTGTATTTTGTTCGTACATTTCATTTACCTTCACATAGACCTCATCGCCACAGTAATGATCGAATTTCTTGTCTGTCTGCATGGGAAAGTTTGCAAATTTGAATCCAACAATTATATCGGCGACTTGTAGCCCAGAATCGTCAACATAGTTCAGAACATACGCATTGTGATTCGTATGTTGCAGTATCCTGTATACGCAATCGCCAAGCACTACATTACGTATATGACCTATATGCAGTGCTTTGTTTGGGTTAACACTTGTATGTTCTATAAGCGCATGTTTGTTCTTCCCAATATCTATAGCACCATGTTCAAATGCGTTTGTACTCAACAATGTCTCATACGTTAATTTTGGATAGTTTGCTCTGAAGTTTAGATATCCTGCAGGATGCGCTTCTGCAGAAGATATCATTGAATCCTTTTTCGAATCTAGATAAGGTCTGACAATTTTATCATAGATCTCTTTTGCGATCTCGGGAGGTTTTCTTTTAAGCTGCTTGCTTAACTGAAATGCTATGTTGCTATATACATCACCAAGATCAGGTCTAGGTGGCTCGCCAACAGAAAAGTCCACGCTGGGATAGTTCAGCCTACTTGCTGTATCATTTAACAGTGAAGTAACCTCATTTATCAGAAGCTTGAATGCCATTTTTCACACCCAGAAAATTGTATGCTACATAATCCAAAGCCTCAACCAAACCATAGCCATCTTTACCATTTACACTGTGTTTGGCACTTGCCTTTACATCATCAGATGCATTGCCTAATGCGATGCTGTAACCACAAACATCGAATAGTGGAACATCAGTCTCGCTATCACCTATCGCTATCGATTCTTCAGGTTTTATGTCCAACATATCCAATGCTAATTTGAAACCTACAGACTTGGTTATATTTTCATGATTCAAATGATATGCAAATTTGCTATCTACAATTATAACAGGTAGGTTACTTTCCTTCAGTATCTGTGCCGCAGTTGTGATATCAAATGTACGTTCCAGCACTACTTCAGTCATCCGTGGAAAGACTGGCTTTATCTTTACGTTATCTATTCTACTTTTAAGAAATTCATAGGCCTTTTCAGAATGCGATTTGTCTGCTAACAACTTATGTTCATATGGACTCGTCGTTACAACGCCTCCGTTTTCGCCAACCGCAATTCTGGTCGTACCACCAAATACAGATAGAACATACGCTTCTATAGACGAGCGGCCTGTCACGTAAATTACATTTAACCCTAATCGTTCTACAGTTCGCAGCATGGAGAGAGAGCCTAGATGGACCATGCCGTTACCGTTTTCCGTCAGGGTACCATCAATATCAACAGCTAGCGCTTTGATTTTCATCCCTTTAATGTCAACAGAATGGACGAGGAATAAAGTGTTTATGTTTACGTGATCATGTGACTCGGTGGTTTTGTTTCCTTTGCATTGACCTGATTTTTGGACAACCAGTTATTGTGCCGCCCGGGAACATGGCGCGGATAAGGTCAAATTTAGATTTGCCAGCGGTCAGCTTTCCCTTTACATTAGAGACTATATGAATAACATGAGAATATTTTTCCACACTCATCATTTTTTGAACGCGAACGGAGGGCCAATCGCAAACGCGCCCCAAGTCGTTGCGCTCCAGATCCACCAGCATAATATGTTCGGCCCTTTCTTTTTCAT
>CAYJTD010000189.1:0-3445 GCA_964372525.1 uncultured Nitrosopumilales archaeon
AGAAAAGGTAAGAAAGCAGAAACCTAAATCAGAATTAGAGGAAGTTGTTGTTTAATTGTCGCTTCCAGTTCTGAGCTGGAGGAAGGCTATCAAAGTTTTATCGAAGAAAGGTTTCAGACCTACAAGACAAAGGGGAAGTCATATTTTCATGGAGGATAATGAAGGACATTCAACAGTTGTTCCAAGGCATGCAGAGATTAAACGTGGTACTCTGCTGAAGATCATAGCAGAAGCTGGTTTAACTAAAGAGGAGTTCTTAGAATTACTGTACTAAACTAACTAAATTGTATTTACCGATGGAGTTTGAGTATCATTACTGCTACCAGTATCAATGTTACCACCAAGACTGCGTCTTCTATACTTTGCAATTAACACTGCAGCTGCAACACCAGCACCTATCGCTAATCCAATGATCAATCCTAGCAGCTGTGCGTTCATCAACGTAGGTCCAAAGTTCGCCGTCGCTACATTTACAGATGCCGTACCAATGTTACCTGCTTTGTCTTCTACTATAACCTCTAACACATATTCATCATCGAATAATGAGGAGGTGTCAAATGAATATGACGTAGGATTTGTAGTCTCAACAACCTTACCGCCCATCGAGATCTTTATACTCTTAAGATTATCTTCCTGAACGTTATATTGCACAGAAGCCATGCCGCCTAATGTTACGCCTTCATTTGGGCTGCTTATGCTAACGACTGGTAATGTTTTGTCTACTTTCAATGCTATGGTTTTCTCAACAGCATTGCCGGCACTATCCTCTGCTTTAACAGACAACTGGTAATCGCCGTCTGCAAGATCGCTGGCATCAACCATGAAGCTCTTGTTGTTTTCAACCATCGTTCCATTTGGCAACATAACGCTGAAGCTCTTGAGCGTAGTATCGAATACCTCCATGTTGACAGCAAACTTGCCAGGGACGACAGCGCCAGATTCTGGTGTCCTTACAGTAAGCTCTGGGTTGGTATTGTCAACAGCGAAGAAGATATCTTTCTGCACCCTATGACCTACAGTGTCCAATGCAGTGATATCTAACCTATGAAATCCCTCGACCATCTTTTTGGTTTCCAAAGTTATGCTGCCTTCCTTGCCTACGTTAATCGGCTCAGATCCATCTATCGAGTACGTAACAGATTCTAGGTTTTCATCAACTGTAAAGACCGGTATATCTACGATACCTCTCACGTATTCTGGGAACTTTATGTCTATTACCGGCGGATCTGTATCCGGCAGCATCGTTGTAAACTTGGTCTCGATCATTATAGGTTCGGTAAGTTCCTTGCCATGGAATAATGTCGTATGCAGCATCAGCGAGTATATGCCTGTCGAATTTACCGGCACGTATAGCACAGTAGAATTGGTGCCCTGGTTGGCAGCGGGATAAAAGCCTCCGCCTTCGCTAAAGCCTGTTGTACCGAGCCAGTCATTGCTAGCCCATCCCAAAAATACCTTGAAGACGCCTGCAGGTACTGAAGAAGCGATGATCTTTCCATTTGGATCGGTTACCATTGCGTTAACGCTCGTCCAGTTATTGCGCCAGGTGATCTTCATGTTCATTGCATTTACCGTTGTATCGGTGATGTTGTAGTGATAGAACCTCCAGTCGCCAGCAGTATACCTGGATAGCATATCGAATGAACCCATTATCGCTGCATTGTCATACAAAAGATCATCCCTTGGTGTACCGGAAATTAGTAATGGAACGTCTTTGCTCTTGACAGTAAGGGGAACAGCGAATGATACTGGCACGTTTGATGTCTGCGTCTTGCTCTTCAGAGTTAGGAACCCCTGGTATATGCCTGGCATGGCATCTTCAGGTACCTCTACCTTAGCAAGGAACGTACGCTGGCTATTTGGTGCCATCTCCAATGATTCAGTGTCAACAGACAAAATGTCCCATGAGCTCTTCTTGTAAAATGATACGGAAAGCGTGTAGTTCATTGCCGTGCTGTTTTGATTTGTATTACCGCTCCAGTAGGAGAAGATCGTTGGCACAGGGTAAATGCCTATCAACGGCGTATGCTGTATCCTGTTGAGGGGATCTCGTATCGTAACTTCCTGCACGGTTCCCCATGCACCGCCCCTGTTTATCATGCCAAGTTCGTCGTAAGACACTTCCTTGTCGCTGTTCTTGTCATCCCAGTCGTAGAAGTAGAGCGACGCAATCCTTAGAGAGTTTGCGTATATCGTTTCAGTTGAGTTCAGGAATGATTCGAATGGAAAGTATGCCTTGACTACCATGAGTTCAGCGTCTTCAGGGATCTGTACATTGTCGTTAAGGTTGATGTAGTTGGGTATAAACCCGGTAGTATTGGCATTCAATATTGGATCCTTCTTCCTTACCTCTGTCGTGCCGTTGATGCTCTGCTGTTTTATCAGTTGCAGCATCGATGGTTGTATGTCAACAGTAAAGTCCCTGTCGGAGCGGTTCACTATCGTGAAGGTAGTTTCTTTGCTTTCCCCGTTGTTCAGGTAGCCTGCGTACCATTTCGTATCCTGAAGCTGTTTGTCTGGAAATGATAATGTGTAGTTAACATCGGGAACTGTTGCTGTTTGATTGCCATTTTGCATTGTCGTTGGTGTCGTCGTTGCTGTTTGGTTACCATTCTGAGTTGATGTTTGATTTCCTTCTTGCGTTGCTGTCTGGTTTCCCTCCTGCATTAATTTTACCATACTGCTGCTACCCAGACCTTTGATCTCGTAACTGTCGATAGTCTTATTCAATATGCTGGCAAAGTTTGAATACGTATCATTTGTATAAACGAGAAACTTCCCGTTCCTCCCCTTTATGATATCAGCAGCAGCTGCAGCATTGACCCTGCCAGATCCCTGTGTAAACGGATCGCTGCCAAGATCGTCGGCAGAAGCCATCAGTACAGATTTGATGATAAACGGGTCAACCTCCATCTTCTCATTCTTCAAAGCCTCCATTACAAGTGCAGCGACGCCAGATGCTAGGGGTGCTGCCATGCTTGTGCCGCCAAATATTCCAAATGCTCCGGTCGCATTCTCAATATACTTGGTATTTGGTGGCATGGGCACAAAACCAAAGGCGCCTATGCTCATCACCTCTGGTTTTACATCGCCAAGGAGGCTGGGTCCGCGGCTGGAGAAACCAGCGACATCATCGTAGTAAGCAGTGCTGTTACCAAACCTGGGCTCGTTATTGGTGAAACCAGATCCTACAAAGACATTGTTCGTGGTGGCACCAACTGATAGTGCAAAGGGCGAGCTGCTGGGTGATCCTAGCGTGCCGTAACCAAAACCGGTATTACCAGCACTGTTGACCATAAGCACCCCTGGAAAGTTTTCGTCGATAGCACCTGGCACGCTCAGCAGGCTGGAAAGCATGCTCAACACATCGTAACCTGCTCCATAGTCAAGAGCCGGGAATGTAGAGACGCCCCAGCTGTTGTTCATTATATCGGCTCTATGATTG
>CAYJTD010000190.1:0-3356 GCA_964372525.1 uncultured Nitrosopumilales archaeon
ATCCTGTTTGGGCCAAACCTCTTGTTTAATCTAAGATCCAGTATCGTCTCTTCCGTTCATCAGTAGTCTTGCTACAGCTAATGTTATGTGGCCTCCTTGATAGATCCTTCAGTCTTTCCATTCCATACTCACTGTATCTGTTCTTCCATTTGTAGAACGCCTTCCTTGATACTCCATACTTGCTGCAAATATCACTAACACTCATACCAGTCCATTCTGGTTCATGTATGAGCTTGAATCTTGTCCATGTTTCTATAGGTAACACCTCCTAAGCAGAAGTGTTACCCATGTGTGTAAGCTATTCTGTTACCTATGTCTGTAAGCTGTACATCTTCTTCACTTATAAATGTAGACATTGATTTTCAATGTTGAGAATGTTATTCTATACAAATTGATTACACTGGTAATTGATCGGGTGATCGTGCTATTTTTTCCACACAAGCTTGTCTTTCACAAAAGGTGCGAATCTGGTGGGGTTGGCAACAACTGTTCTAGCGGATACCTTGATTAAATTAAGGCAAGCCATCGGAGCGGTTTCATAGCCCCTATCTAATTTTTGACAATGGGCGAAAAGCAAGAATGAGCAAGGTGAGACGAATCTGAGTATATTAATAGGTATTAACTTAACTGCACTTAACTTTATATACTTCTTTGTCGAAAACGATCATGATGGAAGCAAGAAATGACTTGAAACAGAAGGCTAAAGACCATGAGGTTCTGTCTCACGAGCTAAGGCTATACATACTAGATGTGGTTAAAGAGCGTAGGGACGCAACATGGACAGATATTGTTGATGCATTAGAAAAACGGACGCAAAAGAGATTAAATCCAAACAATGTGAGTTTTCATCTATCAAGACTCGTAGAATCTGGATTCGTTAAAAGAGTTGAAGTGTCTGGCGAACCAAAATACATTCTTACTGGAAAGGCTAAGGAGTTTAAATGGTGATTCTGGGTTGCATACCATAAATGCTGAGACGATAAAAAAGACTGTAAGTACCTATATTGCACAGTTTCGGTCATCTGATGTTGAAGACATTGATCTGAAGATAGACAAGGTTACTAGGCAGAATTCAAAAATAGTCGTAACTGGAGTGTATTCTATGGGTTTTCTTGACAGCTGGCACCATTTTGAAATGACATTCGATGAATCGTTAAACCCTATTGACATAAAGGTACCGCTAGATGAGGATGAATAACTGTATTGGAGCCCCAAATAATATTGGTCTTAGGAAGTTTCGACAAGGAAACTAAGGAAATTCTAAACGCCGTGAAGAATGATGTTGTCAAAATATTTTCCGGACTCGATGTTTATTGTTTTCTCCTAGATGATGTGGAATTGTATGCTTCTAGGGATGGCGAATACAGGATCTTAGTTGAAAGATATAACCGAGATTTGGCTACCGTTTTCTTATTCGATTCGGAAGGAACATTGTTGCATACAGAAGATATTACAGTTGCTACCGCCGATATTGCATTAGAGACTCATCAGTTCATTAAAAATTGGTGCCAGAAGATGGATAGAGTTCAGCCCGACCAATTCATAGAACATGGTATTTTCTTGAAACTAGAATTGCTCTTTAAAGCATCCAAGACCGTTCTAGTTATTCGCCACAAGGAAGAAACTCGAGGTGGAGAATATATAGAACTGGCATATGGAATTGGCAGACATCCTGATAAATTTTATTTCTTCGCGAAGAATGACATACTATTATCAATTATGGTTGATGAAATATTGAAGAGATTCAATGTGCAGAAAAGAACCTATGTAGATATAGAGAACTTGATTCAACAGGCTCTCGACATAGTTAGGCAGAACGTTAAACAAGGACAATGAGCAAGACGGACAAAAGATTGAGAACCATATTCTACTAACAAATTTGAAATTACATAACCCAATTTAAAGACCGCTAAAGGAATGGACCTGGTGGGATTCGCCTACTGGAGTGTGTGGAACCCTGTCGACTTTTGGAAATTTTCATTTTATTATTAAGTTCGACGCCTTCGCGGCGCTTTTAACCTTTTCGTCATATTTCCCATGAATAAAAAATCATCGTGTCTTAACGAATTTTCCAAATCGCATAAAAGCAATCATAACTCCAATTGCAAGAGATGCTATGATAATGGTAAATGGAAACTTTGGAACCACGGAGGGCTCGATTGCTCAATGAGATAAAAATAATGGTCGTCCAAAAAGAGTTACCAGAGCCTGCAAGGATAATGAGCAAGGCGAATGAACAGGGAGAGATTCCTCGCTTTTAAGGTTAGGACTGTTCATAGTGCAGAAGCTATTAGGGTAGCTACAAACCCCTCCCATAATTTTATTTTACTTATTTAACTCAGATCTCAGCCCACCTAAATCTTTGAATCCTCCCATCTTATAGATTGAAAATACAATTATTGAGATAGCAACAACAATAAAGATTGGTGAATATGCTGTAAGAAACAGGCTTCCTCCCAGTGGCAAGAGAAAACCTATGAAAGAGAAACATGCGGGACAGACACCAAGCATGAATCCTAGCGTGATGCCACTAATCCCCCTCTTAACATCCTTTTTACAATCTATACATTTGTTCTTTGAGAAAGGATACAATACGATGAACATTCCAAACAGCACCGAAAATGCAACATAAAGTGCAGAATTGAGTGGCTTCTGGACAATATCTATGAACCATATTTCAAAAGCAAGTGAAGTAGTTAGGCTTTGAACAGCAGGAGTTACAAAGAAGATTCCTATCGCTGCCAATATTGCTAGAAAAGGCTTTTCCCTTACTGCTTCAAAGAGAATAAGTCTGCTCATTTTACGCACCTATCAACGGCCTCATTACAGGTTCTATTGATTTGTACTCCAATGGTCTTACATCAGTCCATTGTATTATGCCATTCTTGTCAAAAACATATTTTGTATCCAAGTATCTAACCTTGTATTCTTTTGCCATCTCAGATCCCTTTGCTGTAAACCAGTCGTCATTGCCAAATTTACCTTTCCATTCAACAATGGCACTGTCTGGTTCGCTATCGTCAACAAATACTATCAAAACATTGAAAGCCTGTCCTCCAGTTTCATCGTCATATCTAGCCAGATTCTGCGCCCCTATCTGGCATGGAGTGCACCAAGTGGTTGTGAAGAAAATGAATAGAGGTTTACCTGCAAATGTTTGCTTGGTTATAACTCCCCTCTGAAGATCTGCAAGTGAAAAATCAGGAGCCTTATTACCAACCTGCAAGCCTTCAACCGATGCTGATGCTGGTGCAGTTGTTTTCAAAGATGATGCATTGGAATCAGAACCAGAAAATGAAACCGTTATTCCGATCGCCACAGCTGCAACTGCTACTGCGATTCCAATGCCAACATAT
>CAYJTD010000191.1:0-3329 GCA_964372525.1 uncultured Nitrosopumilales archaeon
GGAACTTTTACTACGGATCCTGATACAGGCAAGACGTTCGTACAGGAGGGCATGATGGGATTTGGAGGTAAGCATCGTTTCTACTTCATTGATCTTACTGCAGGTCCATGGCTTTACCCCTTTGTACCAATTTCTGAAACGCGGAGCATTTCGCAGTTTCATAAAAATATTTACGATCTAACCAGCGATAAAGAATATTACTACCATATAGCAACTTACACAAATGACGCAATAACGCTACTCTTCACACCTAGCTACCTCTACTCCACAGTTTACAAATTGAACTACAAACTCGAAGCATTCCTTATTGACATGACCTCTGGTCGTGTTTTCCGTGATGTCTCAAAAGGCTTCATTAAAAAGGAATTGATAGAGCAAGCATTTGTTAAACTAATCCCCTATACGCAATGGACGAGCGAGATCAAAGGTCAAAGCTTCGATTCCTTGCCAAGAGAGTTACAGCGAGCAATATTGAGGTCTCTATCTTTCCAAAATACCCCAGCTGGTGCTATCACGCTTGTTAATAGCGAAGAGTTTGTTACAGAGCTTAGAAAATGGCTTCAGAGTACATTAACTAAAGAAGAGTTGCAGTTAGAGCAAGAAGAGGCTGAAAGAACAGTCTTTATCCCTGTAGTTTTATTTGTTTTCGATACAGATGCCTATGTTGATAAAGTTCCTGTAGTGGGAGCTGCAATACCAGATCCTGCCAATAATAATATACCATGCTGTGCCATAATAGCTGCAAGTAAGAATTCCCTACTTGAAATAGGAACTGGGTTAACTACACTTGCTATCCATGAGATGGGACATGTTATAGGGCTCAGACACCCGCATGACGGATATAACGTAGAAGGCGAGTTCAACAACTGGTTCTTTGATTGGAGCTACACGCCAATGAGTTATGCCTCCCCTGGGATTCTAGGGTGTGGTTTACCCACCGAACATTGCGGACTTGTAGTTAGTGAATTTAATGCATTTAACATTGATACTATTGATAGAGGACTAGTACTTTACTTGCTCAATCAAGTACAGCTTAACCTTTACAATTCAGCGTTGGAGTTACAGGACAAAGGGTATGCTAAAGATAACTTACCTAAAGATTTCAGTCTAAAGCTATCCAGCACAGATAGTGATGTGCAAAGATCTAAAGAGTTGTTTACAGCAATGAATTACTTTAATTTCACATCATTTGAAGGTACTTCAGAATCTCCTGAACTAATTGATGATGCATTTGATTTTGCCTTAAGAGCATTCAATAACTCACAGTCACTGCTTGAAGAAGCAAGAGAACTACCGAAGGCAATATCAAGGCCTATATTTTATGGAGTGGATACACTAGATGTAGCTAGACCATTATTGATAGATAAAAATGGTAATGAATCGAATACGCATAAAATGTCTGACACTTTAATAATAAGATCAACAGTTTCCAACAAAATTGATCAAAAGATGAACTTTACAGCGATAATTCAGATCAAAGATAGTAATGGAATTACTTCTGTATTAACATCTCTTAAAGGTATGACCATTTCTCCACATGGGAGAGCGGAACCATCCTTGTCATGGATGCCAGAAAATGCTGGCAAATTCACTATTGAAATATTCCTTTGGACTGAGCTTAATGATCCTATGCCCCTAGCTCCTGTTCAAACGACAAGTATAGTTCTGGTGCGTTGATGGTTCTGGTTCGTTATAGATTACTTTACTTATACTTGTGTTCCATCGTCTCAAGACAAATCGAGTATGTGATTCGGTTCTGATATACTATATTTCGCCCAATACCTAGAGATTGGCAACGTAAACAAATGGTTCACTAAAGCCATCAGAATCTCCACCAAAACCACCATTTCCATTATTCAGGCTGGTATTGCAAAGTTGCGACTGCGGCACACCAGCACTTGCAAGCGCTTTTTGCACTAGCCTCATGTACTTGAGCTAAAAATTAAGATAGAGTAATTTCTCCCTGCATCTCTAACATCCACTTTGATGCAAGCTTACTTCTTGGGCTAAGTATGTTTAATTGCAAAGCTTTGTCAACCGTTGCATCGGACAATTCAGAGTCTTTTGATACATATCATCAAGAGTAAGGTTACGAAAGAATTGGAAGGGGCGATACTCCATCTAAGATTGAACAAGAGGTTTGGTGCTAATAGGATAAGGTTCAGGCTGAAGAGAGTAGGGATACTATTTCAGTAGATGGGATTGTGCTTGGATGGGATTGTGCTTGGATGGGATTGTGGTTTCCACTTCCTCCATATCTGATATCGTATGCGATATGGCAATTCTTATGCCGATTTCGATCACTTTCCCATCTACTCTATATGCTATAATATCTGTCATAAGGAGACTCATAGTATATTACTATATTTTGGTAGTAAAATTAGCGAACTATTAAATATAAGATGTTACATAATATGCATGTAAAATGGTAAATTACAACGATGCGATTGTATATAATCTGGCCAGCAGAGGACTTTCAATTAGCGAGATCGCTAGAGCCAGATCTTTACCAATTACAACTGTAGAGAACATCTTCAACAGGTTAGAAAGAAGAGGTCTAATTGTTACACGTAGAGAGGGAAGACATGTGAGAGCAGAACCTACACACAGTCCATTGGCTAGAATATGCGAGGATATGATTATGCTGCGCAATAATGCTTCATCCAATCCTGAATTTGTAGTTTCAACAGCGCTTGAGAGCATCGGTATACCTCATGCCTTCGTAGGAGCCACTAGAAGAAAATATAGGAACCAAGAGATCAGAAACGAATTGCAAATAGCAGTATCGTCACAATTTCTGGAAACGGCCAGAGACAGAATAAGTGACATACTAGCAGGCTATGGCCTTCAAGTGACATCAAGACCTGCAGATACCATAGGTAGGGCAAATGATGTAATATTATGTCAGGTATTCACAGCAGATAGAATACAAACGGAAGATGTAGTGATAGATGATCAACATATTCCAATTGCAACTACTGCATTAGAAAATGAACTACGACAGACATATGCTGAATTGCAGATATGAGCGAGCCACTAGTTCCTGTAAGTGTTTGGAGAAAATCTGTACTTGATATTTTATCACTTTTAGAATCAAACTCCATAAAATGTGCCTTGTTTGGAGCAGCAGGACTTGGCGTGCACAATATCCACTGGCGTTCTACATATGATATAGATATTGTAGTAGATGATTTTGATAAAGCCTCGGAACTATTGCAGAAACATAAAGATCGTTATGAGTTAATTGCCCAGCATGACCTGGAGCATCCTTCATTGAATTATAATGATAAACTTGCCGTTGGAGCACAACTGCAAATATGGAATAATGA
>CAYJTD010000192.1:0-483 GCA_964372525.1 uncultured Nitrosopumilales archaeon
CTTTAGAATCTGCCTCCAGTTCACAACTGGTAAACTCATGTCTTTGTATTAACACAACTTACTTATGACCATAACATTGTCAAACCTTAATTTTCACAAGTTTGCCCTTTTTGCCCTTAGCCTTATCTTTTAGATAATCCATAACCAGTGATATAGCATCTTTCACATTAGATATGGCCTCTTCAACAGTATCACCTTGACTATGTGCAGTAGGAAGTTCTAAACATTCAGCTATGTAACCACCTTCCTCTGCTTTAGTAAGAATAATAGTAAAAGTTCTTGTAGAAACTCTAGCTCGTTTCAATTTATTATTGTATAATTGATATCTTATATAATGTTTATACTCTTCTTCCTCTTCTTCCACCAGGCTTTCTGGTAGTATCATGCGGAATTGGTGTAACATCATCGATCCTTCCTATCTTGAATCCAGCTCTTGCAAGTGCTCTTATTGCTGCCTGTGCTCCCGGTCCAGGAATTCTTGCT
>CAYJTD010000192.1:493-3325 GCA_964372525.1 uncultured Nitrosopumilales archaeon
GCCACCAACTGCTCTAACTCTAATATGTAAAGCACTGATGCCTTTGCCTTTAGCTGCATCTGCTACAACAACGGCGGATTTCATTGCAGCGTATGGAGAAGATTCATACCTGTCGGCAGTAACATGCCTGCCTCCAGAACTTATGCCAATTGTTTCAGCGCCGCTAAGATCTGTTATATGCACTATAGTATTGTTGTAACTGCTGAATATGTGCGCTATACCCCATTTTTCCTTCTTGGTATCTTCTACTTCAGACAACGAAGAGACACTCTTTCAAGGGTATAAAAAACGTTGTGATGTTTTCTATCTTAGATGTTCCCATCCTCGTTCTTCAATTCTCTTTAATTTATTATTAGATTTCATAAAAACACCTTTTCCAGTTTCTACATGACCTATTATGAATACTTTGCATCTGCTTGTTTTTGCTAATGATACTACTTTCCTAATATTGCGTTTTGGTACAGTAGCAACAATTTCGTATTCTTCACCACCCTGCAATACTAATTTGTTTATATCATATCGATTTGCCTTCGCAAATTCTTTAACTTCCTTTGTAGTTGGCAATGAATCTATGATGAACTTCTTCTTACTTTGCTTGCTTAACTCATATAATGTAATTGCAAGACCATCACTAGAGTCCATTGCAGACGTAGCATAATTTGCCAAACCTAAACCAAATGCTAACCTTGCTCTAGGCATCAATACAGCATTTTTTGCCTTTTTGTTGAATTTTGTGTTCGCTCTTACTCCCTTTTGCAGGATCTTTAATCCTGCTGCTGGATATCCAAATGGACCTGATGTTATTATAAGATCGGTATTATTTGCACCAGAGCGCTTTATTATTTTATTAGTAATACCAACCATGCAACAATCTATAAACAGATCCTTGCTTTCGTTAGTGTCACCACCAATTATGTTTACATAAAACTCTCTCTCTGCTTTCCTGAAGCCCTTCCCAAGTTCTATTACATCTTTTTCTTTGAAATTCCTTGGTATACCTATTGATATCAATGATGCTAACGGTTTAACACCTTTACAGGCAAGATCGCTAGCGCTTGATACAATACTCTTCCTAGCCATCTGCCATACTTTCATCTGCTTAGGAGCATCAGTGCTTCTGACAAACATATCACATTTGCATACAAGTATCTTGTTTGCAATTTTAACAGTAGAAACATCATCATTCCATAACGTTTTCTTCTTCATTATAGACAATGCTTTGTTTATATGATCAATTACCTGTCTTTCGCTTAATATTTTCATTCTCTTCCCTGATAATTCTGTCATACTTACTATACAAACTCTTGCTTCTCTCCTCATTCTTAGATTCTACTGATAAACGAATAGAATGTTCCGTATTAGATCCTCTAATTAGTATCCATGAATCATTATCAATGGTAGCGAATACACCGTCTGTATAGCCTATTGATGATGATTCACTTTTCAATATTTTCGTAACATTTTCTATCACATCATTATGAAGTGTAGAATCAATTGTTACTTTCCCTCTGATTGAATTGTAATTTGATGCCAGCTTAAGACATTCATCATATGTCTTACTACGAAGTAAACTTGCTATCAATACAGATGCTAGCATACCATCTCTACACATGTTAAAGTCTTTGAGTATGAAACCACCACTGCTTCCCTCTCCACCTGCTGGTATGTTATTATCTAACATTTTTTTCACAACATTTGCTTCGCCAACTTTTGTTTTATGTAACGTACAGTTCTTTTCTTTTACATAATCGTCTATTACTTTGCTTGTGTCAATACTTACAACAAATTCTTTGATATCCATATTGATTGCTTTTGCTATGCATAATAGCAATGTAAGATCAACGGGTAATTTCATACCGTGTTTATCTATCACAACTAACCTATCTCCGTCAAGGTCAAAGGCAAATCCTGCTTCACATTTTTGATCTAGTACTACTTTCCTTAAATCATTCAATTCATCACTGGTTGGATCTGGTATTCTTGAAGATACACCATGTTTATCATTAATGCTAGTTACCATACATCCAATACCTGAAAGAATTATGTTTGCGTAGTTACTGGCAGCGCCTCCAGCAGTATCTACAGCAACTTTCAAACTTCCATCTATTCTATTTACAAAATTTGCGATATCCTTCTGATAACTAGAATTCGCTTTGAATTCTGTTCCTATTGTTTTGATTTCATTCCTTGCATTTTTGATTTCTTGTAATTCATCTTCAAATATTCCTCTTCCATCTATGACAAACTTCAAACCATTCCATTCCAATGGATTATGAGACGCAGTAATTATCAATGCAGCGCCAGTCTTTCTTGCTTCTCTGAATGCAAACGGAGTAGGTGCTATACCCAAATTATAGACATCAATACCTTGTTCCATTAATGCAGCAGCTGCAACTTCACTGATAATTTTGCTAGAATCTCTTGTATCTCTTGCTAGAATGCATTTTTTATCGATTAGTTTGCCAAAACCTCTGGAGAATTGTAGTATATCATTTAATTTTAGATCTTCATTAAATATTCCACGAATACCGGAAATCGAAACTTTCATACTTGTGATCTGTAATGACTTGTTATTAACTACTTACGGAGATATTTTATCATAACGAAACAACTAAACTATATTGTTACTTTCAATAATATACTGAGCCCTGCCAGTTCTGCAATATTAATTGCTAACATGTATGGGAATAATGCTTCCCCGAACAATGGTGCCATGGTTATGTATGAGTATATGCCAATTACGTTCTGAATTAATAATAGAGAAGCGAAAAATATCAATCCTAAACTGAATGGAGCTCTTGAACTGCTATACGTTCTTCCATTCAATATTAT
>CAYJTD010000193.1:0-3287 GCA_964372525.1 uncultured Nitrosopumilales archaeon
ATGGTTTGACAGCAAATGATATAGCACGGACAGTTCAAGAGCTAGTGAAGGAGAAAAAGAAGCGATGAAGATATTCCTTGATACCGCGAACCTAGATGCGATAAGAAAGTACAACGACATGGGCATACTTGACGGTATAACGACCAACCCGACTTTACTTTCCAAGGAAAATGGCGATCCTGCGGAGATAATGGCCGAAATTGTTAGGATAGTAAAAGGTCCAGTTAGTTTGGAAGTTGTTAGTACCAATACTGAAGGAATGCTGGAAGAAGCACACAGGCTCAAGAAGTTCGGTTCAAACGTCGTTGTTAAGATACCAATGATAGCTGAAGGGTTGAAGGCTATTAAGACGTTGAAGGAAGAAGGCATAAAGACTAACTGCACGTTGATATTTTCTTCCAATCAGGCAGTGCTGGCATCTAAAGCAGGCGCTTCATTTGTCAGTCCGTTCATTGGCAGGTTAGATGATGCTGGTCAGATTGGCATGGATGTAGTAAGGGAGGCAGTGCAGATTTTTAGAAATTATAATTTCAAGACAGAAGTATTGGTTGCAAGCGTAAGGCATCCGTTACATGTCATCGAAGCAGGGAAGATAGGCGCCGATATAGTTACAATGCCTCCAGATGTTTTGGGAAAGATGATCAAGCATCCATTAACAGATAAGGGTCTTAACTCATTCCTTGACGACTGGGAAAAGGTAAAGAAGGCAAATCCTAAACTTGCGATCTAATCATTAACGAACGTTAAATAATCATAGCTATTTCATATTGCAGTAAACAGATTTGAAACTTCGATGTAATTATTGCGAATTTGAATGGTCTTATACTGGTCGTATGACCGTAACGGTAAGGTGCCCCAGCTGCAACAAGTTGATAGGTGTTCAAAAATCCAAAGTATTCAGGAGATGATTATTTAAATGGCAAAACTATGCCTGACATGTCAGATGCAAATGCGATATTGTTGAGCGTAACTTGAAAGGCTAATCCTCTTCTACGCACTATCACTTCAAGATCGTCCAACGAGTCAGACACTTCCTTATCGAACAGTCTCATGATTACAACATGTATGGATTCATGAGAGATCAATGCTTCCATAAACGACTCTATCTTAAGAAACCCGCTCATACGTCGCTTTTCATGCTCCTCAGAATTGATGATCATCATTGTTTCATGCTCGTATGTAAAGTACGGTGGCGAGCCGTCTATGGCGCATGCAACTGCAAAGTCGTTTATGCACATTTACTATGTGGTAATGATGGTAACAAAAAAATTTTGTGTGTTTAGTTAGATCTTCCACTTTATCGAGCAGCCTATTGATGGATCAAAAGCCCTCTCGATCTTTTCACCATTGAGCACTTTCTGCACATTCATCTCCATTACTGGGATCGTAGGCTTCTGTTCAGGTTCCATAGCGTCATTTATTCTGCCATGGAATGCCAGCTTTTTGTCAGCATCAAACAAGAACGGATCTGGCGTGCATACAGCACCATATGCCCTTGCTATGTCTTGTGTTTCATCGATCACGTATGGGAAGTTTATCTTTCGCTTCTTTGCAAATTTTACCATATTTTCAAAGCCTTCGTCCTGATAATTTGGATCATTGCTGTTTATGCCAACAACTTGTAATGTGCCGTTGAACTTCTTTTGCAGTGCTATTATATCATCAAGCCTTGCATGAACATAGGGACAGTGATTGCATATGAAAACTATTAGCAATGCTTTGCTGTCAAAATCATTCAAAGAATACATCTTACCGTCTACTCCTTTCAGGTTAAAGTCTGGCGCTTTCTTTCCTACTTGCAAAACCTGACTTGAAGGTGTTTTTACCATGCCAGAGCTTTCCAATATAAGATATTAAAATCTTGATACTTTAATACTAGTTGTACTTAAGCTTAATGGTAAATAATTGAGCTGATAATTCTAACAAAACGAAAATAATTTATGATAAACCAGATCATGTGATCAAAAATATATTTGTATTACCACTTTTTGTATAAAGACGATCTTCTGATTCTATCTTTATGTGGTCTAGCTGCTCCTTTCTCTCTTGTAATGTAAATATCATCTACATCAATTTGAGCTCTAATGATCATTTCCTCATTCATGTTTCCTTCTTTAATTATTCCATTGTTTGGCCATGGTTTATCACAAGGTGACAAAATAGAAGATCGTCCTATACCTCTAAGTTTCATAGGTGAAAGACCGCCTACAACACTGCTCATTACAGTAATCAACTGGTTTTCTATAGATCTGGCTTCACATGCATGTCTTATTCTATAGTAACCAGCTTCAGTAAGTGTGAATGATGGACAAATAATTATCTCTGCTCCCTTCAATGTCAATCTTCTAGCGCATTCTGGTATCTGTGATTCATAGCATATACATACGCCAATCTTTGCCTTGTCTGTTCTTATGACGTTCATTTTATTATATTCAGACATACCCCATTCTTTTCGCTCTAAAGGGAATAGATGCGTCTTCCTATGTTTGTAGACCTTACCATTTGGGTTGAACATAAAACATGTATCATAATACCTGCCATTGTCTTCCTCAACAGTAGTTCCTCCAACTATGAACTGCCCTCTTTCTTTCGCAATTTTGCTAAACAATTCAGTGTAATGATATGTGTATTTCGAGACTTTCTTTATGTCAGAATACCTTGCCTTTGCAAGGTTTGTGTCTATAGCTAGCAATCCAAGTGTAAACCATTCTCCAAATACAACAAAATCAGCATCTTTGCTCTTGTTCATTTGTTTTAATATTGAATCTCTGAATGACTCAAATTTCTTGTATGGTCTTAACTTGAACTGTGTAACAGCGATCTTCACTCTTCGCATACAAAGTAACTGGTTGGATGAAAGTTAAAGCTTACGCGTTCTAAGCCTCTCAACTTGGCTTAATTCATGTAAACAAACACTGGTATGCTATGCGTTATAAAAAGGAGAGGTGTTTAGCAGGTTGTTCATTTTTTGAAGTTAGCCATTCTCTACTTTTTTGCACTTGTCGACAACATCTCTGAAAGTGATTAGTGGAACTATTTTCACTGCATTGAATTTTGCTATCTCTCCGTCTATGCAGAATTTCTCTACCAAATGCGGGTCTTCAGCATCTACCACCCATAGAAACGTGTGTTCTAATGCAGAATGATACTGCCCTATGATCTTGTGTAAGGGTTTAGCCTTTTGAAGTAAACCTGTCGGTGCTATATTTCTACACATGCTCTAAATTTTCCATGTTCTTTCACGAAATCATTTCACCCCATAGTACTGCTGGGTCTATCAGCACACC
>CAYJTD010000194.1:0-3110 GCA_964372525.1 uncultured Nitrosopumilales archaeon
AAGTAATGAGTGGTGTTTACCGACAGGCTTTAGTGGCGTCGTTAATCTTGGTATTGTTTCTAAACTTCATTCCCTCCATGGGAAGCAGCGACCGAATTCGAGTTGTTATAGAATTTAATTCCATTTATACGGATTTTAATTTATTATATCTGACAATTCTGGGCTATGATTTTGAAGTGAACGATAAATTGCATAATGTTATGCATGGCGCTATCATCAATATAGCTGCAGATCAAATTGACAGATTAAAAAGTGAAAGTATAGTTTCTAACGTTTATGAAGAAAAATTCCTCAAAACCAACCTAGACAAAAGTTTGAAATTGATAGGTGCTGATGGTATCACTGTAAGAGATTCTAACGGAAGGGCACTTACGGGCGAAGGCATACGCATTGCAGTTGTAGATACTGGCATAGATTACACACATCAAGATCTTTTTGGTTTTGGAGATAATGGGAAAGTGATTGCTGGTTATGATTTTCTCGAGCGAGATAATGCGCCTATGGATACCGATGGCCATGGTACACTTGTGGCGGGGATCATAGCTGCAGATGGCTATGTCAAAGGAGTAGCTCCAAAAGCGGAACTTGTAGCATATAGAATAGCATCTGAAGGTAACTATGTTTCTACTGTTGATATGATCAAAGCTCTTGATCGTGCCGTTGACGATGAAATAGATGTCATGAATATCAGCTTGGGTCTTGACTATGTTAGTGAAGAGATTGATAATGCTATAGAAAAACTGGTCAGTAAGGGCGTGGTGGTTGTTACAGCTGCTGGAAACAATGGTGAGACAAAGCGCATAGGCAGTCCTGCATCATCGCCAAGTGCTATAAGTGTAGGCGCCTCGCTAAATAACGTCACAAGTAGCGCTGTTTCAACATTGAAAGTAAGCGATGATGATACAAGATATAACGTAGTGCCTATGTTAGGTTCTGTTATTCCTAATGAACCAGTAATTGGCAAGTTGGTATTAGGCAATTTTGCCAAAGGAGATGACTTTACTGGTATTGATGTAACAGGAGCTATAGTCTTGGCAGAGAGGGGCGGGCCAATAATAGAGGTTGATGGAAAACAGCAGACGGAAATAGTGTACTTTACTGACAAGGAAATGAATGCAGCAAGAAATGGGGCTGCAGCACTTATAGTCTACAATAACATGCGTGGCATTTACCATGGTACCCTAATCAATGACAAAGCCTCTGCTAATTACAGACCAAGCATACCAGTAGTATCTATGTCAATGGAAGAGGGTCTGATGGTCAGGAAGCTAATAGAGAATGGAGATGATGTTAATGCACAACTCACTGTATTTTACAATCCAGATATAGTTGCGTCGTTTAGTTCCAGAGGTCCTGTCTCGCCATTCTATCTCAAACCTACTCTAGTAGCCCCCGGTGCTTTCATAAATTCAACTAGTATACAAAACTCTTACAATATTACAAGCGGAACAAGCTTTGCGGCACCACATGTAACTGGTGCTGTTGCACTACTGTTACAGAAAAACCCAGACCTCAAACCTAATGAGATTGTGTCAATACTCGCCACAACCGCAGAGCCAGTAAATGACGCCTATGGATTACCGTATTCATTTGATGCTGCTGGTGCAGGACGGCTTAACGTAAATGCAGCTCTAAAGACTAACATGATTGCTATGCCATATTATGTCATACTTCATCTTTCTGCAAACAAGGAGGTTTCGAAGATGATAGAACTTAAATCAATAGATGGTGCACTTGGCAAAGTAAAGATAAGTACAGACTGGAATGAGCCTATACAGCTAGATGCCCATATCAAAAGCGTTGATGAAAAAACATCAAATCTAATAATTAATGCTAAGCTCTCTGAACATATATCTGGTAAATACGAAGGCAGGGTTTACGTAGAGTCTGAGCAAAATAAGATATCCATACCAGTAATAGTTTATGTTGATGAAGTTGCTTTGAACGCAAGCAACGAGGATGGAAGAATATGGTTATCCATAAATTCAGAAGAAAGTTGGACATTTGCGAAGGTAAAGGTAATAAATGCAGAGAACAAGCGTGGCCATTCAGCTACACTTACCCCATCGAATAACTTGTTGAGCGTACCAGCCCGAAGCGTTGGTGAGCATTGGATCGAGGCCGATGTAGTTACAAAGTATGGTGATATCAAGGGGTTCTCAGTTCTCTATGTCAGTGACGTGACTACAGATGGCCTATTCTACGATTATCTTAGCATGTATGGTATACCTCTTAAAGAAACGCTCATGATAGTTTCGTTTCTAGGAATTACAGCTAGTGTAGTATATGTATGGAGTAGGAGAAATGGTTCAGGGTTTTAAGTTATGGAATCTTTGTCTTTGTATTCATCTTGGTCCTTGATACACTCATTCTTCATGCTAGAATACTCGATTTGCAAAAATTCTCCTTTGCGTATGAAAAACCAGAAACCAGAAACCTATTTATTTAAACACAATGCCTCCCCATGCAATGGTTAGCACCAAGGAGTTGTTGAAGTTAAGGAGTCAAGTAAAGGCACACAAACCTGATTTCGTAAGGCAGGAGAGCTGGCGGTATAAGCGTGTAAAACCCAACTGGCGAAAACCTAAAGGGATAGACAGTAAGATGCGAAAACAGGAAAGTGGTTGGCCAAAACTTGTTAAGATAGGATATAGGGGGCCAAAAGCAGCCCGTTACCTGCATCCGTCTGGTTACTATGATAAACTTGTTCACAATGTTAATGAATTAAGTCTACTAGACCCAAAGAAAGATGCTGCTAGGATAGCAGCTACGGTTGGTAAAAAAAAGAGAAAGGAAATTATAGAAAAAGCGAAGGGTCTTAAGCTGAAGGTATTGAACTCATAGGTGGTAGTGTATGCCAATAAATCTGAGAGATAAACGTGAACTTGCAGCAAGAACACTCGGTGTTGGTGTCAATCGAATAAAGCTTGAACCGGAATTTATGGAGGATGTTCTAGACGCTATTACCAGAGGCGATATCAGAAGCTTAGTTACAGCTCGTACCATCTATGTTGCTAAAATAAAGGGAACGTCTAGAGTAAGGACGAGAGCAAGACATTTGAAGGTCCGTAAACGTGGAAGGGGGCCAGGCTCTAAGAAAGGACGCAAGA
>CAYJTD010000195.1:0-3108 GCA_964372525.1 uncultured Nitrosopumilales archaeon
ATTAAGGACATGGCTACTAAGAAAGGTATCAAGGCAAGTTATAGATTGGAAGATAGAACAGAACCATTCCAGGCTGACCATGCATCGCCGTTAGTAAGATCACTGGTACTAGGCGTTCTTGATGTAAGAGGCAAGCGACCCATGTTGATCAAGAAGACTGGTACCGGCGACATGAATGTGCTTGGGAATGCGTTCAACATTCCTGTAGTAACGTATGGTCCTGGTGATCCTCATTCATCGCATACGGTAGACGAAAAAGTATCCATAGAAGAATATCTGTCAAGTATAGAAGTTTTGAAACGAACGCTTTATCATCTGTCACGATTGCATAAAAAACGTAGCAAAAAACAATAATAAGACTATTTCCCAAGATTGTTTAAATTGCTGTGGTTTGAAATTCTAGTATAGTTTGATTAGTGATCTTAGTATAGGAATGGCTTAAAGCCTTATAGGTTATACTGCTCTCAATGAACAGTGATGTAGAATCTAAGAAATATGATATTGGAACTACCTCAATAAAGCTGATTCGTTTAGGGAATGTCATACAAATCTGGTTTAGTAGCTCCCTAGAAGCCAAGTATCTTTACAGGGAGTTAGCAGAAAGGTATAAACGCGCAGAAGACAAATTAAAAGGTGCTTAAATATGAAGAAACTTTCGGCTAGGAAGAAAGCTGAACTCAAACTTATTGCTGACTTGACACTAGATGCAACTCTGGCAGCCGAGGGGAAATTATCAAGACTTGCTAGTAGGGCAAAAACTTCGCCAAGAGAAAAAAAGTCTAGGAAAAATTCTTGAAGCTGTTCCTATAAATAGCGGCTATATCGCTGCATATTGCATGTCACGTGCAACGCAGATACAGTCACATAAAGCACATGACGTAATATGCGAACGCTGTGGCCTGGTTGCCATTGAATTCATTGATTATGTAAAGGCGCTGAGAGACGGCAGACCAAACCTATACGACAGAAACAAGTGCAATTGTACTCTTCCAACGGATTTCTACTGTAATGACTGCAAAGAGAAGTTTTCAATCACTTAGGGCAAGCGCATTTATCGTGTTAGTTACATTTGCTATAGGTTCCCACTTCATACCCTCATTTGAGCTGTAAAATACTATGCCATCGGATGTTCCAACGTATACTTCAGCTGGCGCTGCGGGGTTTACGATCAATGCTTTGGTTCTAACTCCTCTGAGCATTGGATAAGGCAATCCATTGTGCATCAAACTCCATGTCTCTCCATAATCATCGCTTCTGTACAGCAACGCTTGATCCCCTGGCGGGCCCATGGCAATAGCCAGATACGTGATGTTTGGCTTTGCAGGATGTATCGTAACAGATACCGCGTATGTTAGATCTATCCCATTCCCAATGTTAGTCCATAATTTACCCGCACTGACAGTCCTGTATATGCCTCCGCCAGTTGCGGCAAAAATAATTTTGGGGTTGTAATAATTTATTGCCAAACAATGAATGTCCTTGTGCAAATTATTTGATAATTCATACCAGTTAGCACCTTCATCATTGCTCTTCATGACACCGCCCACCTCTATGCCAACATAGATCTGCCGATGATCTCGCGGGTTAAACATTATACTGTTAAGGTCTGGAGGACCCCATGGTGAATGCCATTCCTTGCTGCTTGGAATATTTTGTAATGATTTCAACTCGCGCCATGTCTTGCAGTGATCCAGACTCATGAAAAGTTTGGCAGGTTCTATACCAGCATATACATGCAAATTTTCATCTATAAGAGTAGTTGCTAAACAATACAGCTTACCATCTAATTTACCGACCTCTTGCCATTTTTTATCTCGGCTCTCATATACTATTCCCTTATCACTACCAGCATATACTTTTGATTTATCCGTAGGATCTACACATAAACACTTTACATTAATGCCCTGTAAATCATGCGAGACCTGTTGCAATTTTTTTGCATTAGTTTCTTTGAATGTTAGTACGCCATTATTGGTTGCCACATGCAAAGTTTCCATAACGTATAATGGTAAAGGCAGGTATAATTTAATTTAGACCAATCTTACGCTAGATACAAAATACACATTTGCTAAAGTTTGTAACTAATACAGTCGTTTCAGCTTTTATATTGAATGTTAGAACCTATTCCTTTATGATTTGTGTTTTTGCATGTATTACTTCTGATATCTTTATAGCTAGTTGATGCAGATTTACCTCTCTATTCTTCAGGCAAATAACCAGAATCTTATCTGTGCCGAGAGGGAATATCACGCTGCTCCTGTGCTTGTAATTTATGTCGATGTATTCTAACTCGTCGTAGAACCGTTCATGATGTTTACATGCGTTTGCTACGAATGCCAGATCTTCAAGACGTTCTGCAAATGTACTTTCATCAACGCGTAGTGTATCATTATCTTCCCTGATCTTAAATGCTAACAGCCTAGCTTGCGAATCTATCAAAAATGCGTCATTGATACTAGGCGATAGTGCTACTATCTTTGTACACACTTCTGTATAGTTCATGGTTAAGACCTCTCGCTTATACCTTCTTCCAGATACAACGACCACTTCATTAGATCGAATACAACGGTGTCTATTTTCGAACCATATACTATTGCTTTCTTTTCCTTATCATAGTATTTCTCTACAAGACCAGCATCTACTAGCAGCTGGAGATCCTTATAGATCGATTCTTTGTATTTTATATCATATCCGTGTTTAAGAAGCTCATCTTTGTATTCTAGAGAAGTTTTTGCGCCATCTAGGGCCTGCAACATAAGCATACGTCTTACGTCGGAGTCTAGGGCTCTCATAACGTTTGCCAAATCGGTTCCTTCTTTTTTCTCTTCTCGCATCATTGCTACTTAACTAAGTTACTTTATTTTATAAAGACTATTTGCATTCGATGAATTCGATAAGAAATTAATCAATAAACACAGATTGTTTATTGATTAATTATCGAATAAAAAGATCATATATAATAAATAAACCCAAAGTAATCTTATCATAAATTTGAAATCATTTTATGGAAATATTATGACTTGCTAGATTCTGTTTATGTATAAACAAGATTCTAATAATTCAATTAATGAACTAGCAATGTTTTTCTTACATTTAATTCTGCTTTTA
>CAYJTD010000196.1:0-3085 GCA_964372525.1 uncultured Nitrosopumilales archaeon
CTTGAACAGTCTATTGTAGTGTTCATTGGTTCGACTTGTATCATTACCCTGGCTTTGTATTGAAGCATCTGTTTGAATGCAGACCATCCAGCATCCATTATACTCATTGCCAAGTTATGGTTCTTCACCATATTGTTCAATCTCAACCGCTCCAGAAAGATCACATCATACTTGTTAGCATACTGAGTTGAGAGTTTGTGCTGGAAGTCCCTTCTCCTGTTGGCAATGCGTTCATGTACAATCTGGAACCATCTCCTTGCCTTCTTGTAGTTGTTCGACCCCTTGACCCTCCTTGATACTTTTCTTTGCGCCCTGATCAATGGTTTTAGCATCTTTCTGAGGTTCTCTGGGTTTGGTGTTACCTTGCCATTGCTGTCATATGCATAGTTCTTGATACCAACATCTATCCCTACTGACTTTCGAAAGTCTATGGGCTTGAGTATCGATCCTATTATTCTACGATTGTTGTCTGTTGTTGTTATTGTTATGCACACATACCATCTTCCGATCCTTCTTTTCACCGCTATCTGTTTTATACTGCCAGCAATGGATCGGTGTATCTTCATCTTGATTCTCCCTATCCTGTCCAGATACAAAGTAGTGTTTGGCGCATCAACGTCAAAACCAGACTGGTTGAATATACAAGTATTAAATTCGCCAAACTTCTTGAAGTGTAAGGTTCCTGTCTTCTGATAGTAGTAGCCTTTCTTCTTCAACTCTCTCAACGCCTTCCTTGCCCCAGCCACCTGTGTAGAGACCATCTGCAACATCTTGGCGTTGTAATCGTACAGCCATTCTTGTTGCTCCTTCAGCTCTGTTAACGCATAGTTCATGTCATTTCTTGTTTTGTAGCCATTGCGTACCATATGGTTGTACACATACCTGCATGCTTCCAGTGTATTATTCAGCACTCTTTCCTGTTGTTGTGTTGGGTATAGACGAAATTTGTATGTGATCATTTATTTATTTTCCTTTTTGCTCCTCAAGATCACATAGTTCTGGAAGTATTAAAATGGGTCAGTAGATATTCATGATGATATAGTAGAGGATGTTTAGAAGGAGCGTCAAACGCAGACTTGACCTGATTTGAATGGGAAACAAATTCATCCCACCTCTAAAGAGTGTGGGTTTTCTTTGTTTCCCATACCCTTCGTTTGATAAATTACTAGATATAGAATTTTCTGATATAATATGACGGATCTTTGTAGTTATAGTATTGGCACGGATTGGATTATGTTATGCCACGTTTAATGTTCATGCAATACCAGAATTTCCTGTGCTGGTTATTCCTATGATACTATCTTTTGGTTTATTTCTGATTTTAACATGATCTAGGCAGCTTCAACTTCTTCCCTGCACCGTCTGTACCTCAAATCCTCTATTATTTCGGATGATTTTCTTATTAAAACTTGGACTTAAAGTCTAAGTATATATATAATCCATACCAATCTATACGTATGGCTGTTAACATCGAACAGTTTCTAGGTGGAAGAATACGTTTTGCTATTCTGAATGCGCTTGCAGGATCCAATAAAGCCATGACCGCGTACACTATAGCAATGAAGTATGGATTGGATGTAGCTGCCACGTATCGTTATTTGGCAGAATTTGCAGATGTCGACATTGTAGAGCCTGTAAGGAAGGCGCGGAAACAAACCGCATACAGACTTTCGCAAGGTATAGGTAAAGTGGCAGTAAACTTTTTACAATCTCTGAAACAGAAGCAACGAATTGATTTCGATGAATGGATGCGTCCAGAAGCCGTATCCGATAGAACTGCAAAATCCCTGAAAGCACGGCTCTCAATTAAGGACCTTGATGAGCTTGTAAAGGGAGAAGCGCTTAGCATAGAAGAGGCTGAAAAACTTCTGAGAAAAAGGAAAAGTGGTGAGCTAGAAGCATTAATCGAAGTTGGGAGAGTGGGGTTCAATCGTACGTTTAAGCAGGTAGGAAAAGGTCGCTATGCCATGGTAAAGTGATCTTATATGGCTAAGAAAATCGCCCGTAAACGCACTAAGAAACGGTCTCCATTAACAGATAAGCGCACAAAGTCTGTGTCTGAATACAAACGACTGCCAGAAGAACAGGACAGGTTCAAGCGTAGAATGTATTTCGCTTCATACTTTGCCAAGCAGTTACAAAATATGGGTGCAGATGCAATCCTTGTTGGTGGAGCTGCTGTAGAATTCTACACTCACGGCCAGTTTGAAACAGCTGACATGGACTTTGCCATTACCGATACGCAAAAGGGAGCAGAATTGCTTGAGAAGCTTGGCTTTAAGCAAAAGGACTCTGTATGGTTTAACACTGATCTAGATATAATCGTAGACGTTAGCGGCGAAAGTTACAGTGGCGATGTTGATAAAGTTAAAGTTGTTAAAGTAAGAAATTATGAGTTAAAGGTCGCTGGGGTAGAAGATCTAATAGCAAATAGATTGTATTCGGCAAAGTTCTGGAAGAGCAATCCACAACGTGACCTAGAAGAAGCGACGGCATTACTATCCATATTTGCTGGTTCAATAAATGATGTTTATATGAATACACTTGCTAAGAAGAATGATGTTGAAGACTTGCTTAAGATTGTAAAAGAACGTGTCTTCAAATAAGTAACATATTTAGATTGTTATTCCTGCTATGTTGATGTATTAGGTTTTAAACCAAAAGATACATTATTCCTCAACGTACATAAATGCGTGATTCGTACCTTGCAAAGTGCATAAAACCTACAAATTAATTATATTTGCAACGCTTTTCCTCTCATTATTACCATTCAACAATATCTATGCAGAAACATTCACTGTAAAAACAGACAAGGACCTTTACGCATTCGGTAGCACTGTAACCGTCACAGGCAAGGTGCCATCATTCAAGGAAGGAGAGCAAGGAACGATAAAGATACTCACGCCGAAAAACAGGATATTCATAGATGATAAATTTACGCCAACACCAGATGGTTCTTTTACTTACTCCTTCAAACTGCAGGGAAACATAATGGAAGAAGGAACGTGGATCATAAGGCTGCATTATAGCCTAAACAACAAGATCATGTCTTTTGAGGTTCAGGAAACGGTAAAAGAAGATATAC
>CAYJTD010000197.1:0-925 GCA_964372525.1 uncultured Nitrosopumilales archaeon
GTCAAACCTCTGCTAAAACTGCTTTAGGTCTCATAATAGTGCGGGGGGTGGGATTCGAACCCACGAACCCCTAAAGGACAGGGTCCTAAGCTTCGCACTCATATGAGACCTGCGCCGTTGGCCAGGCTTGGCAACCCCCGCATAGCAAGTGGCAATATGATCACGAATTTATCTATTGTTGCTGACGTTTCATAATTTTCTGGCAGATGTGCTGAATAGTTACGCGAGCAGTCGTAAAATCTTCTTTGGCATTTCATTCAAGTTGCTTATTGCAATGCTTCTGTTATATCCCAAGGATTTCAACTTCTTTGCTATGCTTACAGCATCTAGAATATCTTTGCCTATGCCTATGGATACCATATTGATGTCTTCCATCTTGAATCTATGCACTATTTGTCTGACAGCTTCTATATCGCTGGGTTCACCATCAGTGAATGTAAGAAATATCTCTGGTTTTAGACGTTCGATCAAGGGTCCTACTCGCTCGTAAACTTCAGCTAAAGGCGTTCCTCCTGTAGCAGCTATCTGTGCCAGTCGTACGGTTGACATGTTACTCCAGCGGGCTTCTGGTGGTTTTACTATCCAGCACTTCACCTTGTTTTCTTGTGTGTTAAAAGCGAAAACGGAGAACTTTACGCCCAAATAATCCAAGGCCTTACATAGAGCTACAGTAGCACGCTTGTATTCCTGTTCCATATTTGATATGCTGCTTGAATGGTCAAGCAGTATGACTATGTTAGCTTTGTATGTTATCTTCAGATCTGCAAAGAAAGGTTCGTGGTGTCTTTCGATGTAGCTCTCCTCATCGAACTCATCGCCACTACTGTGGTGTCTTTCAATCCAGCCGACCTTCCAGTTCCTAAACTCAGCCTTTAGTTTGTTTATCAGATCCTCGTTGTAAAGTGATGATGCATCGATGTCCAGC
>CAYJTD010000197.1:935-3076 GCA_964372525.1 uncultured Nitrosopumilales archaeon
ATTATAATTTTTGACAACCTTGTAACTCTCCTTCATAAGTTCTTCGAACTCTTTCCTAACATCTTCGCCTTCCAGCGTTTTTCTCTTCAGATCTTCAACACGTTCCTTCTTCATGGTTTTAAGGATCTTTTCAATAATATCACCGAGCTCATCCTCATCATGCGCAAGTGCAGATTTCGATAGAATAGGTATGTGTAGAAGCGCATTGGTTTCAAGTAGTTTCAGTAATTTTGGTATATGTTTCTCCAACCAATCTGTTTTGTGCCCTTCATGTATAGCCTCATCCACTATCCTGTTTGCATAGTCTGTGGCTCTTCCAATGATGGAGAGTAAATGTTCACTAGGGTCGCCATTTATCCATCCTCCGCGGAAGTACTGTGCGAATGCAATGAATTTTTTGTAGTTGCCCCAGAAGAAATCGTCTATAGAAGGTTCATGCAACCTTATCATTCCTTCATTGAAGATCACTTCGCTGTTCATCCCAGGCCAGTCCTTTAGCCCAAGTAACTGCGCCCTCTTCTCTTCCAAGCAGTTCAGAAGAAATCCATATGCATAATCAATGCTGAGAGACCTGTTCGAATACTTGATCTTCATTGCCTGCTTCCAACAGTTGGCTCTCCACTGCCTGTACTTTACAAATTCTGAGCCTGAAAAATATGAAAGTGGTGGTACAGAAATTATCTTCTTGTAAACATTAACGGAAGGAGGTTTATCTGCAATGATGACCTTAACACCATTATCGCCAGACCATCTTCTTACCAGAAATGTTGCGATGTCAAGTAAAACTTCGTTTTGCATGACCATTCTACTCGAATATAGAGTCTATGAGATCAACTACTTTCCTGTACTCGCTCTCTCCCCATTGTGTGTAGACATTGGCGAAAACAAGTTTTGCGACATCTTTAGGCTTGGTCCCATCAATGATCAATTTTGCGAATGCAATGGTTTCTCTTATACTTGGACCGTAGTACAGTTCCTCTACGGTAGCTGCTTCCCGCAAACTGTTTGCAAGTCTTATTGCTCTCTTGACCTCGTCTTCCATTCCATCAATGGAAACATGTGTTTTGACTATCTCCAATTCGATATCATCTGGAGGATAATCGAGTTTAATTCTAACAGGGAATCTGCTTTGCAATTGTTGTGGTAGTTCTTTCGTTCCTGCATGTGTTAATGGATTTATCGTAGCGATAACAAACCAGTCCTTGTGTGCCTGCACTACCTGTCCCTCTGCTTCCTTAAGCACGATCTGTCTTCTATCATCCAATGCTTCATCAAGTCGCAGAAGAACATCAGGCTCTGCTGCATTCAATTCATCTAGATAAAGTAAACCTCCATCTCTCATTGATTTAACCAATACACCTTCGATGAACCCAATACTGCCGTTGTCCAGTGTTTTTGTACCAACAAGATGGCTTTCCCTTGTACGCAAACTCAGGTTTATGCTGTACAGCCCTCTTCCATTCATATCTGCAAACCTGCGCACAAGTGTTGTTTTACCAGTTCCCTTTGGACCTATGATAAGCGCAAATAATTTTGCATTGTAAGCGTTCTTCAAAACTTGGAGCGAGTTGTTCCAGTCAAGATATTTTACTACGCTTGTGGGAGTACTCACACAGTTTCTGCGCACGGCACGCTTATTTGTGTAACTGTTTGCCATAAGCCTAATTATTTAGGTTGGATCTGAACGTATGAGAGAATACTATTCAATCCAATCGTTTTATTATATGATAGCCGAATTGTGTTTTCACTGGTTCGGAAATCTGTCCCTTCTCCAGCGCAAAGGCTGCCTTTTCAAACTCCTTAACCATCATTCCTCTTCCAAAGTATCCCAAATCACCACCACGTTTCCTGCTGCCATCTAGCGATCTTTCCTGTGCTAATTTTGCAAAACTTTCACCTTTTTTGATCCTATCCAAAATTTCCTGTGCTTCGCTGAATTTAGCTACAAGAATATGCGCACATTTGATCTTGTTGGCCATAAAGTGATGTTGATGAACAAGTTGATATGTTTTATGAGAATACCCCGCCACCAAGGATGTGGCAGGGCGGTGGGTAGATGCCAGTGCGTCCAGACCTTATTAGGTATGCCTAATTAGGCTAACCTAATGTCTTATTTAAACACTATGGCTTGCGTGCTGTTC
>CAYJTD010000198.1:0-3045 GCA_964372525.1 uncultured Nitrosopumilales archaeon
AATGTGTCTTTGTTATTTTATGTACATACGAGGATTAGATGGAGAGGTTAAACAGGGACATAACTATGCGAAAGTCGCTGGGTTTGGTGCTGTTGGAGGTTTTGTTGCCACATGGGCTGTAACGATTCTTTTAGTCTTGAGTGAGATAGAGATAGGCTTTCCAGAAGGAACATTCTATGCCGTAATAGGAATGGTGCTTGGTACAGAAGGAGTCAATGCTGTTTATATTGGCTTTGGGCTACACTTACTGACTGGAACAGTCATTGGTATTGTATCTGCCGTATTGATTACATTCATCAGACTTTCCTACTTAACTTGTATCTACAGGTATGTAGGGTTAGGCTTGGTTGTTGGATTTGTAGCCTGGTTAGTTCTGTTCCTTCCAATTACGCTATTTGGAGTAAATCCTACAATGCAGGAAATAATTACTAGTGTTAGTACTTCCACACATAGAATAGTATTAGCAGAGGAAATAAATCAGATGATAACAACGATACTTCTCAGTGCTATAGCATATCATTTGGTTTATGGCGCGATATTCGGTTATGTAACGGCTTCTCTAAGTAGAAAAAAGGCAGTAAAAGTCGACAAGGCTGTGGAAGATGTTTCATGATGCGAAAAATGGATATGTCTATTTTAAGATCAAACATGAAGTACGGTATACTAGCAGGCCATATAGCTGCATGGTCAATCTTTGGATTGATATTCGCAGTTGACCTATTGATGCGTCTAGAAGCTGGCACGTTTTACAGTGTAATAGGATTAGCACTTGGAGCCAATATGCCTGTTGCATTATACATGGGATTCTTTCTTCACATGTTAACAGGCACTGTTATAGGTCTATTGTTTGGTTATTTAACAACAATAATAAAATCATTCAATATTACTTCAATACCAAAGGCATTCGGACTTGGTATACTAACTGGTATTTTGTCATTGCTCATACTATTTTTACCAATTACAGTTTTTGCTGTAGAGCCAGCACTTCCAGAAATTTCAGCAGCGCTGGGTCAGTCTGGGTTACTTGAAATGACACCAGCAATTCTTACTGGCGCTATTGGAATGCACATCATCTATGGAGGAATACTAGGTTTCATGTACTTCCTTGCTGTAGTTCCTTACCCTCGATCGAAATTGGAGGAAGAGGGCAAGGAGGTGACAGGCTAATCCCCGTTTACTACGTATGCCTTAATTGCAAATGGTATTTCTGTTATAGAAAAGATGCAAAAAAACACATGCTGGCTCACGGACATTTAATGGACCAATTTGAATCTAAAGAAAGTCTGTTATGCCCAGTGGGCTAACCATTAATTTACTTTCCTACTTTGCTTTTTACGTTGGCGCAGAGCTTTGATCAGTTCTGGTAAACTCTTCCCTGATTCTGATAAGATTCTGTCCACCGGCTTTCTTTACCTCAACTAGATCTTCACGTTCAAGACGCTTAACTAGCCTCCATACAGTAGTTTTTGGCAGATCAAACTTCTCCCTGATCTCGCTTTCAAACGCTTCTCCACCCTTCTCCGCAATGAAGTTTATGGCATCTTTGTCATCATCTCTGAGATACGGCTTTTCCGTAAATATTTTGTTAAGATCTATGATCCTTCTTTCCTTAACTACCAGTTCTGTAGGTATTCCAGATTTTGTTCTTTCTATCATAATTCTCTTTCTGGAACGCATATACGCAGCAGCTCCAGCTGCACCAGCAGCAGATGCCGCAATTACACCCACAATTACATACGTTGGATCAAAAGAATCTATTCTAACATTCCTAACATCCACGGCAACTGTCTTTGCTTGCTGTGCTAGACTTAACGCTTTATCATAATTGCCATTCACATACTCCTGCCCTGCCTGACTGAAAAGCTGTTGCGCACTGGAAACGTCGAGACCCAGATCATTACTCTCCTTTATCGCTGTCTCTGCTTCACTTAACGTATTACTTGCAAGAGATGCGTTGAGGTTAGCATTATTGGCAATGGTCTTTGCATCGTTTGCAAGTAGTTCTGCATCTGCATACTTGCCGTCATCAAAAGCCTGTTTTGCTTCCTTCAACTTGCTTTCGGCACCACTTACAACTATGCCCTTGTTCTTGTGCTCTGCTACAACTTTCTCTGCTTCACTTATAGCTACAGCTGCATGCTCTTTTGTGCCAAGTGCACCTATAACATAACTGATTTCGTTAGAGCCCGCAGGCATTATCAATACATACTGGTCTTCAGATACTTTGATCGAATTAGGTATCTGGTTCAGACCAATTATCACACTATCCTTCGGCAGTCGTATGGAAGTATCTATAGGCGCATCGAGAATGAAAGTCCAGAGCCTACCTGTCTTGTTCACTAGGTCTGAAGTTGTATATGTTATGAACACACTGGAAGCACCAAACGTTTCTACAACAAGGGAACCATTCTCTATCCTATTATCTATAAGCAGGTTATTCTCATCCACAACTATTAGCTGTTCAACTGCACTGCCAAAAAGGGGTATTGTTAAAGTGGGGACTGTAACATCAGTGCTCAACCTGTATTCTATGAGTGTCTTCCCGTCTGAAAAGAGTGTTATAAGCAGTGTTTCTGGTACAAAGTCCTGCGCATAGGCTATGTTGAACATTGACAGGGTTACTACTGATGCTAATAAAGCAGCATACGCGTTTTTCATAATTTATCACGCTGCACAATACAGCAGTACGAACTAGCGTATAATATGACAATATAATATGACTGTATTGGCATAGCCGTCATTCAAGCTAGAACCGATATAAGTTTTGTTAAGACAAAGGAAACGATGTATCTGGTTATTAACACTAATGCGCTTTAACTACAATCTTCTGCCAACTAGGGGTTGCTTTCTCTACCCACATGAACTTCCTCTGCAGTGCACTTGTGTAGAGCTTCTTCCATTCTAAATTTACATGATCTGTCCATGCCTTGATCACCCTAGGATCTATGTAGTTGCGTAGTGATGTTCCAAGGTTGTAATCGCTAGTACTTTCCGCTAACTTCAACTGAAGTTCTGCTTTCTCATTTCGCTCCTTGAGCTTTTCCT
>CAYJTD010000199.1:0-3018 GCA_964372525.1 uncultured Nitrosopumilales archaeon
CATCATAATCTGGGCAGACTTCCATAAGATCCATTCCAATTATTCCGTTGCTTGGTATTGCTTTCAATAAATATATCAGCTCATTACTGGACAACCCTGCAGGTACAGGTGCAGAAACACCTGGTGCAAATGCGGGATCAATGCAATCCATATCCAATGAAATGTAAACGTTGTTACTCATCTTCTTGACTACCAAATCGGCTACGTTCCTAAGGCCTATATCAAGAACATCTAACGGCGTTAGTACGGTGATATTCAGTTGTTTCAAATTCTCTATCTCTTCAGGCTCCGGTGCGCGTATACCTATCTGCATGCTATGGCTGACGTTAATGCTTTCACTTATGTCACAAAATACAGAACCATAGTATTCTTTTGAAGAACAAATGAAATCTGGATGGGCGTCAAAGTAAACCACGCTAAGATCATCTATCACTTCGCTTGTAGCGTTTACAGCCTTTGTAGTGATTGAATGATCACCGCCTATTGCTATCGGAATCTTTCCAGCAGAAACTATCTGTTCCATAACCCTGCTAATTTTGTTCTTGCTCACATTACCATAATCGAAAATTTTCTTATTCGGCGTAGTTAGCGCTGGCATTGCCAGCGTCTTCATGCCTTCCCGTATGAAGACATCTCTTTCATTTGATATTTGACGTATTCTGTTAGGTGCCTTTGAAGCACTTTTTCTTGTTGCATGAGAGCCTGACTCATCGGGAATACCAACTATGACTATATCTGCATCCTCAAACTTCTTCACGTTCGACCACGCAAACTTCATACTGTATGGTAGACAAAAGCAGTATTTGTTTATACCGAAAATTACATGAGATGCTAAGATACAGAATGGTTCCAAAATATGTAAATTTTGTTTTTACTTTAGGAGTTTTGCGGCCTCTTCCTTTAACGGAATTATGTTTATCGATGTAGCCGTCGGCAGTTTGCTTGACGCAGTACGCATTGCATCCTTTGCTTTCTCTATATGATTCGCCTTTATCTGCAATTCAAGTAGGACCTGTCCGGGTTTGATTCGTGCTGCCAAGCCGACGCCTTTGCCAAAAGCACGTCTCATACCTTCCTGTAATCTGTCTGCACCAGCAGTGGCAATCATCTTATTTTCTCGCAGTATCACATGTGGATAGACCCTAAGCAGGCTATAGAATTCAGTCTCGCCTATCTCTGACATTACCTTGTTAGCAGCTAACCTAGCAGCTTCCAATGCGTTATGTCTTATCTGAACTTTATCATGGGCAATCAACTCAACCTTAAAATCGTAATTCCCCTTGGCACCACCAGTGAACTTTGCTATTTTTAACTGGGGTTTACCAGCAATGTACTCACGTCTAACATAAGGCATTCCTCTTGGCTCGCGGTAATTTCGTCCCTGCACTACTAACACCTAAATTGAAGCTAAAAACTAGTGTGATTTAATCGTTATGTCGGAAGAAATTGAGTATACTGTGCACGGTGAGCTTGTAAATGGCGATGTGTTAGTCAGTGACGAGAAGGCCATTGACGAGCTTGCAAAGAAGGGTTATGGCGATAAAGAAGGGAAGAAGTATCTGCTGAAAGTTTACGAATCTCTCTACTTGCTACACGCCAGCAAGATGACGATCAAACACAAAAACCAGATGCTAAACTTTGATAAATTGGTCGATGTAGCACTTAGAAAGGATACAGAAGCATGGACCAGGTTCCTGATTTACAGAGATCTAAGAAGCAGGGGATATGTTGCGAAGGAGGGCTTTGGTTTTGGCGTTGATTTCAGGGTTTATGAACGTGGTGAACATGGAAATAAACCAGCCAAGTATGTAGTTTTTGGAATAAATGAAGGTACAGAAATACCAGTTGAAAAGATCAACAAAGCGATAGAACAGATAAGTCATATGGGTAAGGAACCAGTTATTGCTGTCATAGAAAGGCGTGGGGAAGTTATATACTACAAGGTATCGAAGATGCGTTTCATTAACAATAAGAGTTCCTTTGACATTAGTTCTATAACCGAGCAATAGATCTAGAATTTATTATTATCATTATCATCATTGTTTCTATACACACTTTGTATGTATTTATTTACCAATAATATTTAAGCAGTAATAACTTGTGAAAGTAACTTTCTAAAGAGATAAGGATTAGTTTGTGTATTATACAACAGAGAACTTGTTTAAAGGATATTGGAATGAGTTACAGATGAGCCTGCTTAATACAGTCATTTCAGGAATGGAAGTATCTACATATGGCTAGATTCAGAAAGGGAGAGTTCATCGCAAAGATCAGGGATTGGGATATCCTACAAAGGAGATAGCAGAGATGCTATACAAAGATGGAGCTGTGTTACTTTATGGAAACGATAGTGAACAATCTCAGAAACGTGTTTGGGCGCATATATCGAAGTTCATGAAAATATTGAAGAACAGATCCGGTTGGGGTTCTCACGTTAAAAACTTGAGGTAATGGTTGGGGTTGCGAATTTCCCGAACAAAACTTGCGATTTGGCTGCAGAAAAGGTTATGGTTTCGAAATTTAGGTTCAAAAGTTGTAATTTTGGCACTACAACCCCAACCGCAAATTTCAAACCTAAAAACCACAACCTTAAACAGAAACCACACTTCATACAAAAAAGTGTTTACTGTTGATGCATGTGTATTCGTAACCAATAAGTATCAGATCAACGCGCGGTACAACATGCATGGTATTACGTTCAAACGAGTTATGGTATTACTAATTCCGTTGATCCTACTTGCGCCATATACTGCTTTTGCACAGTATAGTTCTTCCAAGATTGCACTGAACATTGACAAACAAGTGTATAGCGTGGGGATGAAGGTAACTGTTGCAGGACAGGTTTTGGGTGGGTTTGACCCTTCCAATCCGGTGTCTATAAGCATCAAAGGATCTACTGGAAGTGAACATCACTCTGCTAGTATCAAATTGGACGATACGGGAGCCTTCACATACCAGTTTGTTATAGGCGATAATTTCAGTATTGGCAAGAGTACTTTAGAAGCCAAACATGAAAAT
>CAYJTD010000200.1:0-3004 GCA_964372525.1 uncultured Nitrosopumilales archaeon
AAGAAATTGTAGCAGTAGCCATATAGGACGATGCTGTTGCAAGAGGCGTGGCAAAAATACATAATGTTAGAATCGAAGGGACGTATAGCATAATACTGCGAGCCTTGTACAAGGGCTCAATCGGTAAGGATAAGGCAGAGGATTCGCTTCAAAAACTAGTTTCATCTGGCTGGAGATGTGATATTGAATTGTATAACAAACTTATGAAATTAATAAGAGAAGTTTAGAGATCTTTACAATACTTCAGTGTTAAAATTAGCCTAGAAAATAAAAAAAGAAAGGGGTTGGTTCCTGTGTTTGCTTTACTTCTTAACCTACTCTGAGCAATTCAACTACTATTGGGAAGAAAATAGCGTGCAAGACAAATCTGCTATCTCTGCCTGATCGGAATTCTCTCGAGGTCAGGTACTTTATCGAATGCACGATCATTAGAAACAATTACTCTATCAAGTATGAAAGCTGAGGCAGCAATCAAACTATCAAAGTAGCTCAAACCGTACTTCTCCTCAAATTCGCATTGCAACAGAATAGTGCCTATTCCAATAGTTCTTGCCTCCTTGACACTCTTCTCTTCAAATACCTGCTTTAGTGAAGCCAATGCCAACTTGACCTCGGACAGTTTTTTGTTCAAACCCCTAAGCACCGATTGGAATTCATAGATAGAGGTATCTGGAGCAAAGATCTCCTGACCATTTTTTGAAAGTTCATCGAGTATCTTTAAAGTAGATGTATGATGTTTATCATTGGGGTTAAGACCGAAAATAAGTTCAGTGTCCAGAACGGGCAACCTTTTTCAACCATCCTTCTGCTACTTTTTCATGTTTCTCTTCCGCATACGTGAAATCACCCAGTAGAGCTGCCAGTGTTTTGTAAGGGTCGGCTGGCAAGGGTTCAATTAAGATCTTTCCTGCCTGCTCTCTAACAAATACCTTCTGACCTTCCTTGAGACCCATCTTCTTGCGTATAGACTTGGGTATTACCATGGTGTATCTTCTGCCTATTATCGCTTCTTCAGACATATCCTATTCATCAGATAAATACACTATTGTCTGATATAAATATTACTGAGGTAACATGCTGTTTTCTTGTTAACAAGTATGCTGATATGGTTGCATATCGAGTCAACACCCATATGCAGATCGACCTTGATTCATCTGGAAAGAAACAGACTCGTTCACGATGAAAGATTGTAGAAAGTTCCAGATTTCGAACTAAAGATAAATTTCAGTTAAAAATGAAAAAGTTGGGTGATTACTTTATCCTACTCTGAGCAGTTCAACTACTATTGGATAGAAGCCAGCATCGGTAGTTGAGGTTTCCATCTTAAATGTATGAGGGCCGCCAGTATTGACAGATGCTATCCATTCGTTGTGTCCACTTAATCCATGAATAGTAACACCAGTACCTGATTCCATGTCTAATATTACATGTGGTGGTGCATTTGCCTTTATCAGGAATATCTGGGTGTCTTCAGAGCGGTTGTTGATTGTAAATGTTGTCGTTGCATCTTCTGAAACATCAAGTACGAAGTTGACTATGACCTTTTGCTTTGTCTCTATCGTAGAACCAGTTGAAACAGCGTCAGCAACCGTAGGTTCTATATCCTCATCAAATTCAACAGGTAATGGTGAGAATGCTCTAGATGCAGCTATTGGCACATTGGTGTTAATCTTACCATCTACATCCTGTAGATGTATCTTAACATCTGATGTGTGCTGTATGTCTGGTGGATCTTCCATGTGTGTTGCTCCACCTGCAGTTGCTATTGCCATTGAACCTGCTGCTACTACTCCCATTATTAGGAACCATGCGGGGATTGTTTTTCCGAATATGTTTACTGTTTTGTTCATCTTATCACTGTTCCATACTATAGTTCCATGGAGTTTAAAGAGTTGTGAGTTTTTTATGAAAATAATAAGAACAATAAATGATGTTAACTAAAATGATACAGAAAACAATAACAGGCATTCTAATGCGCTTAACATTGTTACTATTCATTATTCAGCAACATAATTACTTTTATGCTTAAGATGCTTTTTTGACGATGATGCATATGAGAATTAAGTGCTAAATCAATTGTGCACAATCAAGTGAAGAATCAAAAGTTGAGAAAAATCAAATAAATCTTGCATTAAGGAAATCGAATTCTTTTCTATAAGTTATAAAAACAAGCCTTAAGCTCAGGCTAATTGTTAACTAAATAAAAAAGAAAAGGAGGGGTTGGTTCCTGTCTGTTTGTTTTTCTTTCTTTATCCTACTCTGAGCAGTTCAACTACTATTGGGTAGAATCCAGCGTTATTTTGTAGAGGTTTCCTAGGTTTGAAGAACTTCATTAAAACTTATATACACTGTAATACACCGTATATATGTGCAAAAGATAGAAAAAGGACAGATTATACCGACGAGATTCGGCAGAGAAGAGATTAACAAGATAGATAAGCTGCTTGAGAAGTCTGGTGCCAAGTCTAGGAGTGAGTTCATCAGAGAAGCTGTAAGGCATTACCTGGATACTGTTGCAGAAATGAAGATTATAACAATTAGAAAGATAAGCAAAGAACAGGCAAAGAAAGAGATTCTGGAATTCGTTAAGGATAGAAAGGAAGCGGACACATTTGATATAGCTAATGAGTTAAGGTTCGATATAGGAACTACAGTACAAGCATTGAAAGAATTGTGGGAAGAAGGTAAAGTTAAGTGATAGGCAGAGAAGTTGATGATAAGCTAGAAGGAGAGCAGATTGTTATTGAGTGCAGAAAATACAAGGGTCCAGTTTTAATTCGCAAGACAGGTGCCCATAGAGCTCAGAGGTTTGTAGTTTATGGTTTTCCTGCCGAAGCATGGATAACAAAGAAGTGGCGAGTAGCAGAGTGACTGCATTTCAAACATAATTGTTAGGTAAGATGATTTCATTATGCTATAACAACGATGGTTGACGCTAATTAGTATTAAACAATAAAAAAGGGGGGATTTGGTTCCTTAACCTACTCTCAATAGTTCTACTACT
>CAYJTD010000201.1:0-3000 GCA_964372525.1 uncultured Nitrosopumilales archaeon
AGAATTTCATAATCCTGTTAATTTTACAAACAATGAATCAAACCATCCCTGCTAGAATTATAGAATAACAATCTGTTTTAACAAATTGTTTCATATATTAATTACGAGAGAATCACCGACTTTCTTCAGAACTATCATCTTCAGAGGATCCAAATGCTGCGATTTTAAGAAATCTGAGATAGTGCTGTCTTCATCAAGCAAGAAGGTTCTTTCGCCGTATCTGATCTTAACCATCCTCCTGCCCTTCATGAGTCAGTATAGAATAGATAGTCTACTTTATATCATTTATGGTAGATACGTAATAGTTTATGACATATATATTAATATATTAACATAGAACACTCGGATCCGTGACTAAGTATAGGGCTTCCATCACTATAGATAGTAAGATAGCTGGAGAGATAGACGAGTATTATAGGGAGCGAGTAAAGGAAGCAGCAACGCAGGGGGATAACATACCCAAACTATCGAATGTTTATGAAGAGATCATAGCAAAAGGCTGGGAGTCCGTAAAGAAGGAGTTCAAGAAGCGTTAAAAGGAAAAAAATTGAAAAGCATTCCTATGGGAATTTTCGTATCAAAACTTGAACATTAACATTGTGAATAAAACCTAGTATCATTGCAGGAGCTCTTTCTTCACGAACTTTTCGAATTCTGCATCTGACATATTCCTTCTTGCTTCCATCATCATTGCTGCATCATTGCCTGCAAGATACCGTGGATCAGGATTGTCTGAAGTGAGTGCTTTCAGTATTACCTTCGCGATCTCTTCTGGTGGAGTTCCATGCTCCAAAAGTAGTTTAAGACCTGCAGACACCTTCTGGGTCAATTGGGCATATGGAGAATTAGGATCTGCTGCCTTTTTTGCCACCTTCATATTATCAGGAAAATCAGTTCGTACTGCGCCTGGTTCTACAATTATGACATTAATGCCGAACTGCTCCAATTCGTATCGCATAGATTCGGACAATCCTTCTAGAGCAAACTTGGTGCTTATGTAAGCTGGGGTAACGGGAAAGCCTACTCTGCCTGCAACGGAGCTTACGTTCACTACTGTACCGCTTCTCTGCTTTCTCATTACAGGCAACACTGCCTGTGTAACTCTCATTATTCCAAATAGGTTGGTCTCGAAAATGGCCCTAGTTTCATCCAAGGACAGGTCTTCTACACACCCTATTAGCCCATAACCAGCATTATTTATCAGAACATCGATCCTTTTCTTTTCTGCTACTATTTTGTCTATTGCATTTTTAACAGATTTATCATCATTAACATCGAGCTGTATAACCTGTAGAGGTAGACTCTCCTTTTTTACTATGTCCATTATACGTTTTGATTTGTCAAGATTGCGCATTGTAGCATATGTATAAAATCCATTCCTTGCAAGCAATAATGACGTTGTAAATCCTATTCCACTGGAGCTGCCTGTAACAACTACTATTTTTTGATCCAATTTACATGAACTAACTATGCGATATTTATTAACAATTCGCTGTTCATGAATTTCACCTTAATGTTGATATATGGCAAGGGCAAAGGCATATGCGGAATACATGCGAAGGTTTATGGACAATTGCATGGAATTTTTGAATAATTTGCAAAATTGGTGTATGATATGAAGTGGAAGACATTGGAACATAATGGAGTTGCATTCCCTCCTGAATACGAGCCTAGAGGCTTCAAGATAAAGATCAAGGGTAAGACTGTAGCTCTTAACACACAGCAGGAAGAGGTGGCCGTTGCATGGGCAAAGAAGAAGGACACTCCATACGTGCAGGATCCGGTATTTGCAGAGAACTTCGTTAAAGATTTCCTTAAACTATTTCCTCCAGAGTTCAAGGATGCCACTATAATGGATATTGACTTTAGCGAGATCAATGCCTGGGTTGATAAAGAGAAGAATGTTGTTTTAGACAAAGAGACAAAGAAGAAACGTGCGGCGGAAAGGAAGAAGATAAGAGAGGAATTGAAGGCCAAGTATGGTGTAGCTAAAGTTGATGGTGAAACCTTTGATATTGCAAACTGGTTGGTAGAACCTCCAGGTATATTCATGGGCAGAGGCAAGCATCCGTTACGTGGTAAGTGGAAACCAAGAGTTTATCCCAAAGATGTTACGCTAAACCTTGGTGAAGATGCAAAAGTGCCTCCAGGAGACTGGGGCAAGATTGCGCATGATCATGATTCCATGTGGCTTGCTAGATGGGTCGATGTACTTACTGACAAAGAGAAATACGTATGGCTGTCAGACGCTGCCACTTTAAGACAGGAACGTGATAAGGTCAAGTACGACAAGGCAAGCAAGCTTAGCCAGCAGATAGAAAAAGTTACCAACAAGATCTACAAAGCAATGGAGTCGAAGGATGTGAAGGAACGTAAAATAGCTACTGTATGTTATTTAATATACAAACTTGCGATGAGGGTAGGCGACGAAAAAGACCCAGATGAAGCGGACACTGTAGGTGCAACAACGCTACGAGTAGAGCATATAAAATTAAACGGTAAAGCTATAGAGTTTGATTTTCTAGGCAAGGATAGTGTTAGATGGCAGAAAAGTATAGAACTTGATGGTAGAGAAAATATTGTTTATGAAAATATGAAGGAGTTTGTAAAGGGTAAGAAACCTGATGAATTGATATTTTCCGGTATAACGTCAAGGCATGTAAACAATTTTCTTAGCAATATAGTGCCAGGATTAAGTGCCAAGGTGTTTAGAACCTACCTTGCCACAGAAATTGTTAGAAACTATCTGTCAGGTGTTGATGGCAAGATTGTAAAGAGTTCTGAGTTTGTGAAGATCTTGAATCTGATTGCACCACTCAAAAGCGACGTTATCAAAAAGGCATTGCAGGAATTAGAACACGTATTGCAGCAGCATTTCGCTGTCAAAAAGTCATCGATGTCTATGTACTATAACTTCCCAAATGTTCCCGAAGCCACCGACTATTTCAAGAAAGAAATCGAGATTGAAGAGGGCCGAAGATTCACAAACCATATGAAGCA
>CAYJTD010000202.1:0-2986 GCA_964372525.1 uncultured Nitrosopumilales archaeon
ATTTATTTTCAAGAATCTATCTACATATGGAATATGCCAAATTCAGCGGTTTTACAACTTATTCAAACTCCATACCAGTCTCCAATTTGGACAAGATTTGGATATAAGTTGGAAAAATCGATTTAAATTATTCTACATTGTTTGGTGTTAATGAAGAAGATAATACCTGTTGGGCTAGCTTTAGTCGCAATAGTTGGGCTTGTGTTATCACCTTTAGTACAAAATCAAGCAAACGCAGCTATGGAAGATAAAATGATGGATGACAAGATGATGGACAAAATGATGAAGCCTATGTATATGGGGGGCACATTGACTGCTGCAAAGGATGACAAACCACATGGAGGAGACGAGGTAGGCAGTTACAAGGTAAGGGTAAGAGACAACAACCAAGTAACAATCATTGCCAAAGTAAGCAAATACATGATGATGAAAGATCAGATGATGGAAGATGCTATGATGCAAGACAAGATGGAAGATAAAATGATGGATGACAAGATGATGGACAAGAACGTGCTGGAAGGTTGGCTGGTTGATAAAGAAAGTGGATACAAGTTAAGCACTGGACAACTGAACAATAAACATACACTTGTTTTCGCACAGAGAATAGTAAATCCATGGATTTACGATCTATTAGTTATAACTGAAGAACCTGCCAATGATACGGATCCTAATCCGAATATGCCTGTTGCCGGTACAGAACTAGCAGAACCGTTTGGACAGTAAGCCAAGCCCAAATTTTTAACATGCCACCCATGGAGAAGGATATGTTCCCCGCATATCCTTCTCCAATCAATTTTTATATCTATAACTAACGTTTATTATCATTAAGTATGCAGAGTTTGGATCATGCCTCGGTGGCTCAGCCTGGTAGAAATTTTTTAATTACCAAGAGCGAGCGCCTCGTAAGCGCTAAGTCGCGGGATCAAAGCCCGCCCGAGGCTTTTATGATACAGCAATAAGCCATCGTACAAGGTTAGTGTTTCTTATGTCACGGTTTACGTGGCATAGATAAAAGATACATTCTAATTATACAGAATAAGCAGCAACGCTGGAAATTATGTTACAAAATACAAGCAGATGCGATAAATGCAATTTAATAATCCATCCAGACTTCAGCGGACATCATAAATGCGGCTACGGAAACTGTCCTGTCTGTAAAACTGCAATTACAGTATCAGAATACTGGGTGCACATCAGATCACATCCAGGCCATGAGAATGATAGTCCACCGCCAAGAAAAACCTTCGATAGCAGAGAAAATAGAGGTAGTAAATACTCTACCAGATAATCTGGCAAAGTTAGTTTTCAATAAAGTTAAGACAAACTCGAAGCAGTGGGTAGAGGGAAAAAATAAAACTCGATATATGGAGTGCTAGCTAGGAACAATTCTGTATTAATGAGGCGATGAAGTTGGCGTTTGTTGCACTTGCTCACACATAATGTGGTAGGTGGAACGCTAAAAATTGCAATATAGGAACTATTATTATGATTCTCCGAGGTGGAAACTTAGATTTTTTAGTATGAAAAATTTTACAGCCGAAGAACGTCTGTGATTCATTGTTCAAGAACCAGAGTTAATTCAACACACTTGTTCGCCGTTAATAACAATTGGACAATTACAAGCGTTCTGATTGTATCAGGTGTATCAATAAACATGAAGGAAGGAACAAAAATTGAATGAATATGATTTTTACTGCGCTACTTGCGGCAAATCCTTGTGGGGTGATGAACATGGATACTGCAGGAATTGCTACACGAAAGGGGAGTACAACACTCTACCCGAGGACATTATTAAGATCGACCCCCAAATTCGCGTCTCCACAATATGTGATATGAACGCTAAGATAACCTGCAGCCGTCATCGTCAAGGTGCACAGAACCTTCTGACTGCTGAGGAAAGCAAAAGCTGTCTAGTACAAGCTGTGAACTCATGGAAATCGCGTAGCCAACTTGAGCCTAAGATCGGTAAGGGGCAATATGTCTTGGCAGCATATGAAAAGATCAAGCGTATAACAATGCCATTAGACGATGAACATCTACTTTACGTTACCACAGACGTTAAAGCTGATCACGTAAAGATAATCAATGGGATTATGAACTTAAAGGTACAACTATGTAATTAAGTAGGGCCAAATTCGTGATAAGCGTGTTTAATTAGAGTATTGTCAGACTAGTTGCCACATAGAGTTTTTCATTTAATCTGGCAATAGTCGTATCTAATGTTGCTTTATCGACCTGATCAAGATTCATTTTTCTGCAATCTGCTATTCTAGTCATTAACTCACTTACAAATCCATTTTTGTCACGTATAAGTCTCCTGTGGATAGAGGAACGATACTTCAGACGTCCAATTCCGAATTCAGCCTGTTGGTTGGAAACATCTACTATCATTCCAGCTAAAACATCCATTCGCTGTACATTCTCTTCTAATTTCCCCATTACCATCACCTAAAACAAGTGAACATTAATACAAACCAAATAACCTGCATTCTCGGCGTAGTAATGAATATCTAGCTTTGTCACCAAAGTCTGAAAGCTGCCTCATAATTCCTGCGAGATCTCCTGCAGGGATGCTTGATCCTCTCATCATACTCACTACTTCATCACAGCTGCTTTTACCATCAAGATACGATTGAATAGAAAGATATAGTTGATTTATTGCAAGACCATTACTGGGACGGACAAGAGAACGCAGATTTTCCTTTTCTAACATGATTACTTATCCCTCTCTACACATAAGAACGCTTGTAATTGCCAAGGCACATCAGTCATGCTAATGATGAATTCATTCAAAAAATGGCGAATAAACGCCGTTTATATGTAGCATGCAGATAATGTAAGCATGGTATTATCTAATTCTACTCTTAATGATGAACAAAATATACGCAGCACATCGACAAAGAACTCATGCCCTAGGTGCATGAAGGGCTTAATAGTAACCGATGCAAATGGAGAGGTCGCTTGCACAAACTGTGGTTATGTTGTT
>CAYJTD010000203.1:0-2966 GCA_964372525.1 uncultured Nitrosopumilales archaeon
ACTGTTAACAGTGAGCCAGGAGCCAAATTAACATGGGGATTGCCAGCAAATGTTAAAGTGGTTAAGATGGATGAGCAGGTTGCAGTCGATGGTACAGCTGAACTCATTGTTATCCCACTCACTATCGAGGATGTAATGGTTAATGTAGAAGGAACCAAGGTTGGTTATGTTTCCAATAAGGTTACTTACACGAGCAACGTAGCAAGTGTTATACAGAGTCTGGACATTCAGATGATACCATATACAGATAAAATAGTGTCAGGAACTGTATCAACATTAGATGTCAAGGTTACTGACAATAGAGGAACACCTGTAGAAGGCGTTGGGCTGGAATGGACTATTACAAATGCAGAAGTTCTTTCGATGTCTACTGCTACTAATATGAATGGAATTGGATCAGTTGAACTTATGGCTCAGGATAAGAATAACGTTATCATCGGTGTTGCAGCTGCAAAAAGCGGTTTCTCTGACGTAACAGGAAACATCTCCATAGCTGTAGAGTCTACTACTGCAGGTAGAGAAGCAGCACCTGAGATTTTCCAGGGCATACCTGAATGGTATCTATACTTAGGTCTTGTTGGCGCCATTGCCGCAATCGCATCAATGCGATTAATGTCAATGAAGAAACTAGACTTTAAGTCAATGCTTAGATCAAGCCAAAGTCAGAAACAGAATAATGTTGATAGTAAAACTAACCAAGTAAAGTAGTTAAATAATAACTCAACCAATTAATTCAAAACAGTAAGCGTCTAGTTAGCCAAAGTCAACTTATGCAGTCGCATGTATGCTGACTTTGTTACCATTTGAAGTCATAGCAGTAATCTGATAGACTTGGCCCGTGTTATAACTGAACTGAAATGTAAAACTCTTCCAACAACCCTTGTTTACTTTTTTAGTCGAACCACCCGGGTCAGTAGGGTCAGTAAGGTCGGTACAGTCAGTCTGCACAGTCATACTTGCAGGATCTAAGATACTTGCTGTGCTTGCCGCCGATAGCTCAACTATAGATATTGTATCTATCTTAATGTCATTCTGTCCGACATTTCTGACGTGAACTACAACATTTTTTGGTTGGGTATTTTTGAACTCAACGAACTCAACAAGGAGCCTTTCCTTGACAGATTCAGCGCCTTGCTGAAGAAAGAGGCCCTGGCTTATCGAAAAGGTACTCAGAGAGCCACCAGACCAGATCATTATACCTGTACCAAAGGCTACTACCATAGCTAGCATTATCAATGTAGATATGATTGGGCTTACAGCCTTGCGCATTACATTAATCTCTTCAATTGAGGAATAAAAATAAGTAAGTATCTAATTTCAGCAAATAATATCACTTCAATGGCTATTTCATTGAGAAATAATAGAGTTGAACAAAGTTCCGCATGTGCTTTTAAGTTCATGAGAGCAACATATCTCGTGGGCAAGATATCTCATTCAACAATTTTGTTGCTTGCATTATTATACATGGCATATGTCGCAAGTGATTATATCTCAACTCAGTGGTTGATAGCGAATGACCCGGCGGGAATTGCCAATGAGACAAACCCTCTCGCAAGGCTTCTTTACAATTATTATGGTCTTGCAGGCATGCTTGCTGCGAAGAGCATAGTATACTTGGGCATTGCTTTCACAACTGTAGTCATAGAAGCCAGATACGAGAAGAGTAATAGGATAAAACTATTGAAGGAATTAACACTGCTTGCTTTGATTGGATACTCCTTAGTTGTCGTAGTAAATAACTCATTAGCTGTATTTGTAATAGGTGCGATACATGACCCAGCTATCTCCACTTGGATGGTAAAAACATATGGCATATTATTTTCCATAACCCTAACAGCGTTGATTTCACTCTCATATTTTGCAAAGTCACATAGAAGAGCCATTGAAGTTATTATGGCTGTAACATTCCTTTTATTACCAATATGGATACTGGACAAATTTTATCCACTTGTATTTCAGTCCTATTGGTCTACAATAATTTTTTCAGGTGGTTTAGTAACCATACTGGCTGCTATCCTGCTATTACAAAATAAATTTAGAGCAACCAGGGTTTTAACTCTGAACTAATTTCTGTCTTATAGTGACAACATTAATTCATCATTTATCGAGATGCTGTGACAGTTAGTCTTGAATGGAATTAAAAATTTTTAATAGAATTAAAAAGCGTTTTTAGGCAATTCTACATATACCTATTTGTTTTACCATTTACTGCTATCTTCTATATGTAAAAAAAGAAAAATAATGCAAGAAAATAACAATTGTCTAAAATTATAGTTACGAATCTTTATTAAGTAACAATGATTTACAATTTAGCAGTATTATGGTAACATCTGTTAAGGGATTGATACGAAAGGAAATAAAGGGATCTACACTTCTCTTATTAGGAATTTTATTTCTTTTCTATGTAGTCGGCGATTATGTTACTACATCATGGTTAATACACAACGATCCCGTTGGTATCAGTAACGAATCCAATCCTGTAGCTGCTGCTCTCTATGTTACGCTAGGGTATCCAGGTTTACTCTTGGCAAAGCTTGCAGCCTTCATTGCCATTGGTATTGTTGTATACTTTGTTGAGATGAAGTTTCCAGAACAAGTAAGACTTAATCGATTAAAGAAATGGATCCTGATAATTCTAATAGCATATTCTGCTCTGATAGTGATGAACAATATCTATGCTATGTTTGGTCTTATGGTCTAGAATAGAGATTAGGTACCCATTTAGCCTTTTGAACTTGAACTCTTGGAGATGCGAAGCAAGTGTGCAACATTAAATACTTCCACGCATGCTCTGCACACTTTAAAATTATGTCTATAGTAATTGACAAGGGTTCTTTAATTGACAACTGTGCAAGATAGGATTGGAGCCATTCGGGCGTGCACACTTTCCATAACACACTTGATTTTTGACGTTTTTCAAATTTTTCCTTGAACCTATTTTGACTTGCATAGCTTAACTAGGAGTT
>CAYJTD010000204.1:0-2929 GCA_964372525.1 uncultured Nitrosopumilales archaeon
GCATTTCTTAATCCACTTCGCAGAGAATCTAGAACCATTCAGTACCCCTTCCCTACTAGCGACATATCTAGTATTTCAAAATAACCTCGCACACAGTCCCAATGTTTTTTTCCATCACGAATCTCTACACGCTTTTTAAATATAGGACAGTCAAGAACAAAAGTTTCTGCTTCTCCACCCTCAAATGCTATACTGAATCCATGTTTTTTGCTTAAACTCTCAAGCTCCTTCAATGCAGAAGAATCCAGTATACGACCCAACCATCGTTCATCAAGACCAGATGCTGAAACACCAACTATCATTATTACAAAATTGTTTGCAAGAAGGTCACACATGTATTGTGTTTGATCAACGTTCCAACTTGGACTGTAATACTGTAAACCAAGTTTGTTACATACATTCTCAAAGTTTTCTTGCTGGAACTTGCTTGCCAGACCACCAGTAACTATACCATCAATGGTGAATGTTTGCTTTGCCTCTGTAAATGCCTGTTCAAGTGAATCAAGTTCCTGTTCTTTACTGCTACATCTTGCTTTCGTGCTTATCAATGGCATACCCAAGCATTCCGCCTGGTAAAGTGTGCAGTAAGCGTTAGGGTAGTGAAAGAACAAACTATCATCTCTATCTGGCAGTATTGTAATCAAACACGATAATTGGTGACCCTCTTTCACAGCTTTATAAACTGAAAACGTGCTATCCTTCCCACCAGAGTACAATGCTCCAAGATTCATGATGCCCTTGCATCTCCGATTATCTTTATCTGTCTTATACTCCTATGCTTACCGTGTTCTGAAAGTGATGTAGATTTTAGTGCTTCATTACATACTCTATAAATGCATCTACACATGATTTTCGATAACATTGAATAATAAAAATCTCTAAATACGTAGGAAAAGGATCCTTCAGCCTATAATCGTCCTCATTAGATCAGACGGCTCTTCTAAACATCATCAGGACCCAAGATCAAACACGTCTTTAGCGCTAATAATATTTTAGCCCTTTACCCTGACTACTTTGGTCCTACCAAGAACTTTCCAATATTCAACGTCTACACCCTGCTGTATCTTTGGTTTAGCATCTTCATCAACTGCCTTAGTATCAAAGACTTCAAAGTTTTCAAGATCCATGATCTGCAAATTGTCACCAGCCATTGAAATAATCTGCCCATTCCTCTTGTCTATGAGAGGAGTTTCCACATTGGAATCTACAGGAGAGACTAAGCTCCTCTTAACACCATCGAACACACCTATGCCAACGACCTTAGCCTTTGCAGAACCGTGCTATCTGGGCAGTTCAACACCGCATTCCAGGCTTGCTTTTGTCGTAGGATACGATTCTACAAGGCTCGCCGTCGATCACTATGTACGATCCTTCCTTCAAACTTCCAAGATCAACTGGCTTGCTCATGCAATTCACAAAATTGGCAGTGGTATTTAATGTTTGCATGTTTAAAAAAGACCATATTTTGACGAACCCTTTCGCGATTCCAGATCAAGATACACATCACACTGCTTTTCTTCCAGTTTCTGCGAAAGCCATCTGATAAATCTATCTTCCAACTTTATATTCTGTGCTTGATGGCTTGAGCTCGTAGAATCAATGATCTTATGCACAAGGTTTGGAGTTACGTGTAAAACGAAGAAGTGCCAACCCATCTTAAACTCAGACTCACTCAAAACAAATTCGTTCTTTGCGTGTACCATAAGTTCAGCACTTCGCATAACATCTCGTATCACTTTTTCGTCCGTTTCGTAGTTAGTAGTTGCTACAGATATACTAATAGTCTTTATGCCTTCAATATACTCTTCTTTAGGTTGGTAAGGAGACCATTTCCTTATGCCAATGCTTATGAATGCTAGCAGTGCACCGATGCCAACCATTAAGATCCCAATATATCCTATTTCTATATACGATAGGTTTCTTTCATACCCTGGAGAAGGTATGGGACTGAATAATGGGCCGCTAGCAAGATTCTGGTTGGAAGATAAGATTATTGCTAAACCTCCAATTACAAGAGCAGCTGCTACAAGAATTATCAACCATCTGGGTTTATTATCGAAATTCAATATTGGTATATTCGTAAATAATGTTATTATCTTTTATTACTTTACTTGAGTCCGGAGAGGATGGAGAAACTTACCAAGTTGTTTATATTTATCCCCTTCTTTATCACTTCGTTTCGTGTCCTTTCACAGTATTTCTGATCGCTCTGATGACTCTTTTCACTCTCCAATTCCAAAAGTATAAGATCATTTGAGTAAGGAAATGTGAATTTAAGGGATGAAGAGGGTATCACCTGCATATCTGCCAATGCAGCACCTCTTACCCTGTCTCTCCTTCGTAAAAATACATCTGCCAAATCACTAACATTTTCTTTGTTGTATGATTGTTTGATAAAATACACCGATACATAATTCAATTTAGCCATGTTTGGTCTTTCAAACAATGACTCTTTTGTGGGGAAAATGAACGACATGTATTCTGGAGCATACTCAGCAAGGTCCTTTCTTACACGTTCTTCATCAGAGAAAGAAGCGAATAGATAGTGATTTGAATGGTTCGGGAAATAGGATCGACTTTCGCTGGAGAACGTGGCTGTAGCGAAATACATATTATGTACGTGAATAGAGTCTTTCCATATAGTCTGCAAAGCATCGGATGCTTTGTTATGGCCATCTGGTACACATACATAACCTTCAGTAAGCCCGTAGCCCAATACCTAACACTCCTTGCAATAACATCACTTAGTGATATATCTTTCTTCTTGGTCAATCTGAGACATTCATGAAAGTGCTTTTAGATGCAATTTTATTTATATAGTTTCGAGTTTAGGGCATTTGAAGGTGTAAAAGTCTCCCTCATCAGTTTTCTCACGCATTCATATCATCCTGTAAAATTATATCACATTCGTCGAACTTTATTTGTGCGG
>CAYJTD010000205.1:0-2908 GCA_964372525.1 uncultured Nitrosopumilales archaeon
TAGGCAGGAGCATACTGTAATGATCTATAGCATCACCGCTAATATAAAGTGGTGGTAAATTGGAAAATTGGAAAATTGGAAAGTTTATAACAATGACTGGAAGGCATCTATAGGCAACATATGAAGTCACTGCTAATAACGATCTTGATACTCTCCATATACAGTGTATCTTATGCCTATGCAAGTGAAAACGCCGTCTGGTCTATGTACAAACACGATCCGCAACATACTGGTCAAAGTTCATTCAAGGGAACCGAGGATAACACATTACGATGGAAATTTCCTACAGGAGAGAGAATACAGAGTTCTCCTGTCCTAGGCTCTGACGGCACAGTTTACATAGGTTCTCACGATTCCAACCTTTATGCCATCAACCCCGATGGTACTGAAAAGTGGCGCTTCGGTGCTAAGATGAGGATAGACTCAACAGCTGCACTAGCACCTGATGACACCATCTACTTTGGCTCATGGGACAAGAACATGTACTCTATTACCTCATCAGGAAAGGGCCAATGGAGGGTTCAAATGTCAGATCAAATTTCATCTTCGCCAACCGTTGGACCAGATAACACAATATACATAGGGGCTGATGATGGATTTCTTTACGCAATAACCCCTGATGGAACACTGAAATGGAGTTTCAGAACTGGTGAAAGAGTATTCTCATCGCCATCTATTGCTCCAGATGGTACCGTATACGTAGGTTCTTTCGATTCCAACCTTTATGCCATCAACCCCGATGGTACTGAAAAGTGGCGCTTCAAAACCGACGGTTTTGTCTTCTCATCACCATCAATATCAGCTGATGGTACAATTTACTTTGGCTCATATGATAACCGTACTTATGCAATACATCCTAATGGCACCATGAAGTGGAGTTTTGCTACGGAAAGTTGGGTGCAGAGTTCGCCATCTATTGCTCCAGATGGTACCGTATACGTAGGTTCTTTCGATTCCAACCTTTATGCCATCAACCCCGATGGTACTGAAAAGTGGCGCTTCAAAACCGACGGTTTAGTCGTTTCTTCTCCAGCCATAGATTCTGAAGGTACAATATACATTGGATCAGTTGATACATTTCTTTATGCCATCAACCCCGATGGTACTGAAAAGTGGCGCTTCAAAACCGACGATAGAATATTTTCTTCTCCAGCCATAGATTCTGAAGGTACAATATACATTGGATCAGTTGATGGTAGCCTTTACGCTATAGGCAAACCTCTGGAATCCTCTACACTTCGTTTACCAAGAGCTGGTAGTATGAATGAGACTGTAGGCTATGGAGGAACCGAACTATATGTAGCGTCAACAAACGTTACACCTACTACGTCTGGCAATGGGGTTAGCGTTGAAGTCATTTTGAAGAATATTGATCTAGGACCAAGAAGTTTTGATCTGTCATCATTCAAACTAAAGGATGTAGATGGGAATGAGTATAATCCTAATTCTGAAAAAAGCACTCTGAAAAATGTTAGAATCCATACCGGTGATTCAATAAGAGGCATATTATTCTTCGAATCTAGTGCTGATATATCTGCTACGCAGTTGGTTTACAAAGACGTGCGAGGTGTGCATCTAACTATTAACTTGACAGATACAAAGACTCCTCCCGATCCAGAGCCTGGGTTATTCACACCGGGTTCTAACATAGGCAAAAAGATCATAGGTAGAAATCTGGAAATGACAATACTTGACGAAAAGTTTCTTGAATCAGATCCACAACAATACGTTATACGCTTATCACTAAAGAATATGGGTTTCAACAAAATAACATATGATCAATCATTTGCATATGTAAAAGATTCCAGTGGAAACGTATTCCTACCTGATGGTTCTAAATCATTTAGTGGAACACTGGGTGCAGAACAGGCAGTTACAGGTGAGATACGATTTACCATTCCAAGCTATGTTAGTAATGTTATGTTTGTTTATGATGACATGGCAACAGATTCATACTTTATAGTTCCAGAATTTCCATTAAGCATGTTTGTTATAGCAAGCGCCGTTTCATTACTACTTATATTATCTAAATTGCGAAATTACATACAAAAAGTGTAGAGAAATTATCTTCTACCAGACCAGTTCTGACCGGGCTTCCTCTTCAGCTCAAACCTCTTCATGAAATTAAGTTTGTTTCTGACCTTGGCGTTGTGACTAGTACGTTCTCTAGCCTGTAGTTTTGGTGTCTGGCTTCTTACCTTTCCTGCCTTAGTTAATGAGCCGTGTGTTGGCATATAGTTTCACACCCAAATACAGCATATATGTATTACTACTTTGCTCGTTTGTTAGTTAATTACCAGTACTTTGCTTTTACCTTCTCAATGGCTCTTTCATGATCTGGCCCTTTCCTTATAGCATAATTCTCCATCGCTTTCAACGGAACTCCACCCAACGTTCTTGCTAGACCAGTAAAGAAGTATCTGCGTAATGGATCATTCTGCCCAACTTTGTGCATGAATTTCGTGATACCATACTTGAAGTTATGCTGCCATGTTTTATACATGACTGCAAGCTTGCCAGGGTCCATCGTACCACCAATATTGTAGAAAGATGACTTTTCCAGCAACCCAATTGGAACAAATGTTAAAGGCGTTACAGTGAACTTTGAATCAGGCTGTTCCTTCTCCAGTTCATTGATCAAACGTACAGTCTCCCAGCTGTCATCTTCCTGCTCGTCATTGTCCAAACCGAGTATTAGCGTGAATGCAGGCACCCAGTAATTTTCGTTCAATACCTTAACACCGGTTTTAACAACCCAGTGCCACTCCTCTGGTTTGAAGGGTGCAAGTTTCCTGTCAGCATATTTTCCTATCAGCCTTATGCTACCAGTTTCTAAACCACACTGTATGCCTATGTGATTATCTGGACCTGCTCGAATTATCTTTGATATCCTTGGAATAAGTTCTTC
>CAYJTD010000206.1:0-2892 GCA_964372525.1 uncultured Nitrosopumilales archaeon
AATGCTCTTGGCATACGATCTCTATTTATGACAGAGTATTAAATATTGTGTAAACTACTATAGTGGTTCTTGGAGGGGGGAATTTCTAACTTATTAGTGATTTAATGCGTTGTTTTGTGAACAGGTTGCTAACCACCGTCTGCTTTTGGGATTCTGAAAGCGGTGTAGACTAGTCTACGCTTGTCTTTAGTTTGATTACCCTCAGATTCTTTACTCGGTTCTTTCAGCGTGTTTTTTACTATCAAGATAGGTCGTTCTCTACTTGGTTCACTTTGTATGTTTTTTATAGCTACTATAGGTCGTTCTCTACCGGGCTCACTTAACTTGCTTTCTACCGCAGTTAATCTGGTTTTTATTTCAGTTAAGATAGACCTTGTTTCCGCTACAACATATTCCTCCTTGTGTTCTTTTAACGTGCTTTCTACTTCAATTAACATAGATTCATATTTCAATATCTTCAATTCTCGCTCCATATCTTCGTGTTGAAGTGACAATACTTCGTGTATTACCCTTAAAGTTTCATCCACTCTATCTGATACTTCTCTACTGTTAAACCACATCTGAAGAATATGGAAACCTGCAAAACTGGCTAGCCCACTAGCTGATACAAGTAATAATATGGATAGATCAGACCAAAGGATGGCCAATACGCCATAAATTATGCTGATACCAAACAGAAGTAAAGCTCCGACTCCAGGCCTTAAGATGAAATCTCGATATTCGTCAAAAGTAGCACGTGTGTTATCCGATGGAGTCGGCAATTTATCTATTTGATGTTTCATTCTTTCATTTGTATCTGCCAGTGTTTGAAGCCGAGGTGTCACTCCTTTATTGATAAATCTCAATACTTCAATCACTCCAGTTGTTGATTGATTCGTTGTCAGAGCTATATCGAAAAGTTTGGGTCCAACGTCATTCAAAGCCCTTCTTAACAGTCGTTCAAGTTCATCCTGCCTCTTCCTAGAATAATCATACGCTTGCTGTAGACGATTCCTAACGTTAGCAAGATCTTCGTTAAATCGCAGTCTATCTTGCTCCGTCTTTCCCATTAGGTAAAGTATTACTGCAACAGTAAATCCAAACATAACTGAAAATATGCCCAGTAGAACATTTGCAGTAACACTCGAAACCGAAGACGTGTTTACATTTGGAACGTCTTGTGGAAGCTGAGCATCTGCAAATGGTAATAATAGTAGAATTGCTGCTCCAAGTATTCCATAAATAACTTTGTGCCCAGAGCCTACCATGTTCATCTCAACTCTAACATAGATTATGCGTTCTTATTAATTGTATATTCTATAACATGAATTATCTATTAGCATGTGTATTAAATACACATTAATGCTACGTAATGGTACTTACCTTTTAGTTTTATTTCACATTTTCATACGTTTCTGAAATATGATTATTAGCCATTTTTGGTCAGATAGTTGTAAGCATTAGCTATAAACAAGGATCTCAGAAGTTTGACAAGCTACATGTATAAAGAAAGAATGTCGAATAATTACGAAATTACCTTGCATACATAATCCTATTGGTGCCTTCAATATGCTGCCTATGTTTTTCGATACTTCCTTTTTTGCCTAGCCTCTGCATTTGATTTCTTTGACATTTGAACAAGTGTTCTTGCCTGTTGAATACCAGTTACAGGTAGTTTCGTCGGGTCGAGTAGACCTATCTGAGCCAAAAGGGATGCTTGATCCCAGTAGATGTGTTCGTGAGCTATCTTATCACCTTTGAATTTCATTACCACAACATGGGGAATCTCCACGTATTTGCCAGTTGGTGGTATTCCTGGAAGCATATAGTATATCTCTCTGTCATGGGTAAAGCTAAGAATTAGTTCATCTACAACTTGATCTTTACCAACTGTACGCGAGACTCTAACAATCTTCGTATCGGCAGGCATTTTTCCGACGAAATGATTCTTATAAAAATTATTGACCCCACTATATCCTACACCTCCAGTCAGAGTTGGCACATTATGCACATATGGCTCCGCAACCATAGTCCTCATAGTTGCTTTAACATCATGGTCTTCGAATTCGTATTTAACATGCTTGTCAAAGATAGCCCCAAGGTTAGTGTGTTTGCCGCTTTTTCGATGTTTCATGAAACTAGCTGCTCTACAATTGCAATCAAGTAATTAACTTTTTTGTAGCTATCAAACTGATCGAATTTCTGGAAGCTTTAAACATAGCTATTTTCTAGCATTCGATATGATACGCATAGACGAGCAGAGAATCTTTGATGTTATAAGGGAAAGAAGTCCAAAAGTAGTAGCATTCAACGGTCCTGAAGGAATAATGAAAAAGATACAGGAAGTTGCTGATAAGGTTGGCAACGAATTCGGTATCACAGCATATGTTATTGGTGATACATGCTACGGCTCATGTGATGTAAACCTGCATGCAGCTGAGATGATTGGTGCGGATCTTCTATTTCATATTGGACATTCAATATCTATGAATGATCTCGGAAGCAAGGTTGTGCTAGTCGATGCGCTTGACGATATAACTTTTGATTCTGTAGCAGAAAAATGCGCTATTGAACTTAAGGATTACAGGACGCTTTCCATAGTAACCGATAGTCAGCATCTGCATCAAATAGAAAGAGTGAAGGAAATTTTAGAAAAAGATGGTTTTAAGGTTGTTATAGGCAAAGGCAAAGGTCAGTTGAATGATGGTCAGGTATTTGGATGCGAGTTCTATCCAGCAACAGAGGTTAAAGACATCGTAGATGCTTACGTATTCTTGGGCCAGAGTTCCTTCCATGCTGCAGGTGTTGCACTTTCTAGTGGTAAACCAACCTACATTCTAGATCCATATTTCGATGAGATAAGGGATGTAACCAAGTTTGCGCTTGATCTGCAGAAAAAGTCTATTCTTGCCA
>CAYJTD010000207.1:0-2887 GCA_964372525.1 uncultured Nitrosopumilales archaeon
TTTTGAACAAAAATGTGCATCTTGCCCTAATTTTTCATCCTTGAAATGATAGTACAGTCGTCTTGGTTGTTTGCATGATGAACAAATGTCTTGCATAAGGTTAACACATCTTACCAGAATATATCAATTATTGTAGCAATTAACTTATTTACTTCTAGATGTAATTAATACATGCATTAACATGAACAAATCCTATACTACTGTAACACTTCCTAAAGCGTTAGTTGATGAATTAAGAGCTAGCTATCCTAACATATCAATAGCACAGATACTCTCAAGGGAGCTTGCGGAGCTTCAGGCCGAGGGATCGAAGCCCTCCGGGCCCGCTCTTTTAAACAGATGATTTATCGTCAGCATAAAGACATATCAACATATTACACAGTTTTCTTCTATCACTATGCTTCTACTTGTAGGACTAGGAATACATGGATACGCAGGTCTTAGCGCAAAGGCTCTTGATTCACTACTTAGTATTCAGAATATTTACGTTGAAAGATACACCAGTCCTATGCCAGAATCGGAGATAGATGGTCTCAAGCTAATGCTTACCAAAGATGTAAAAATTGTATCGAGATGGTTTGTTGAAGATGGAAGAGAAATATTACAACTTGCGAAAAGTAGTGACGTTGCTTTACTTGTTTATGGCGATCCGTTGATGGCAACAACACATATGGATTTGAGAGCAAGAGCTGAGAAAAGTGGAATAAAAACTAAAGTGCTGCATGCGTCATCTTCTATAACTTCGATAACAGGTGAATGTGGGTTACATGTGTACAAGATAGGTAGAATTATTACGTTAACATCTGAGATGCAATCAGTTTCAAGCATTTACTACACTGTGTACAGCAACCTTTTGTCTGGTAGTCATACGCTGATCTTACTAGAATACAACCAAGACAAAAATCTGTTCCTTCAACCAAACGATGCCCTAAAAATGCTGTTAGAATCTGAAGCGGATCAGAAGCATGGCGTGTTTTCGGATCAAACATTTGCGATAGTGGCTTCAAGAGTGGGAGCAGACGATCAAAGCATAGTTTCTGGAAAGTTTCAATCGTTACTTAATACAGACTTTGGCGATCCACCACATTCACTTGTAGTAACAGGCACGTTGCACTTTACGGAAACTGATGCATTAAGCGTATTTACGAAACTACTTGATGACCCAGTGGATAATACGAAAAATATAACAAAAATAGCAGAACAGATGATCGCAAAGTACGTACCCAAGGCGAGGAGAGCACTTGAACAGGCAAAGAATCTGGTCAACGACGATACGAGTTTCGGCGATATATTTGAGAATGCCGAATATTATATAAGCGATGCAGAGAGGTTCCTGAAGCAAGGCAAACCAGAACTTGCAGTTTTAAGCATAGGTTATGCCGAAGGTCTAATCGATGCAATAAGATTCCTAAAGGGTGTCAATGTGTGGGAGTAGGATACTAGAAGAAAAAGTAATTATACATGGATTTTAGTCTTACAGTCATGCATCTTGATGGCCAATTCATAGCCGGAATTTCTATGACTTTCTTTGGCTTCATGCTCATACTCTTGGGTGTACTTGTTGAGATGTGGAATATTTTCTTTCCAGTTTCACTTGTCTTCATATTTGCTGGCATTGCGTTAAAAGTAATTTCTGTAAAGAATTTGGGATGACCGCTATTTTGAGTTATTGTGGAACGGGTTGTTAAGGTGACGTGCTTATCGCTATGTATATGAACTAAAAGAAATAATTTTTCTTTTTCCTTACTCTGTGCTGAATGAATGACCGCATGAACAGCTCTTAGTTACGTTAGGGTTGTTTATCTTGAAGCCTGCACCCATCAGACTCTCTATGTAGTCTATTTCCGTACCATTTAGGTGTCTGGAGCTGTAACTGTCTACAAGCAACTTTACACCATGCTCTTCTATGACAGCATCATCCTCGTCTGCCTTTTCCTCAAAACCCATTCCATAGGATAGTCCTGAACATCCTCCTCCAGATACATATACTCGTAGGAATAGATCTTCTCTGCCTTCCTGTTTCATGAACTCCTTCACCTTTTCCGCTGCTTTTGGAGTTACTGTTATTACCTTTTGTACTGTTTCCATACTGGATTGACTTCGCTTATATGATATAAGAACTTTTTGTTTCATATGGCTTTTATATAATTTTGTATGTATATTCTCGATTAGATAGCAAGATCTGTGATCTGCAATTACCAACAAATTAAGTAAGGATCTATAATAACAAAAAAAGAAAAAGTGAGGATCATTTTTTCTGCACAAATGCTGTCATTCTTTTTTCTCTGTCCTCGTGTGTAAAGCAAACAGTCCAACCAAAGATCTCAAGTTTCAAACCAGTGTTTATGTCAGAATCGATGCCACGGTTTAGTAGCGTTTTTGATACTCTGACTGCAATAGCACTATTCTTTGCTATCTGCTTTGCAATGTTCATGCATTCTTCCATAAGTTGCGGTAATTCAACAACTTTGTTTACAAGGCCCATCTGGAATGCTTCGTCTGCACTTATTCTTCTGCCAGTATAGATAAGGTCCTTTGCCCTAGAAATACCTACAACTCTCATCAATCTCTGCGTACCTCCCCATCCCGGACAAATTCCTATTGTTACTTCCGGCTGACCCATTGCTGCATTCTTTGACGCTATCCTTATGTCGCATGATAGTGCGAGCTCGCATCCACCACCCAAAGCATAGCCATTAACAGCTGCTATCACTGGCTTGCTCATGTTATCTATTTTGTTAAGTGTCGCGTGACCAGTCAATGCATACTGTTCTCCTTCCAATGGTGAGATTTTGCTCATATATTCAATATCTGCACCGGCAGAGAATGCCTTCTCTCCTGTACCAGTCACTATTACAACCTTTACACTTTCATCCTTATCCAGCTG
>CAYJTD010000208.1:0-2884 GCA_964372525.1 uncultured Nitrosopumilales archaeon
CAATATTAAACCCAGCTACGTTTCTATCTTTTAACTAAATTCACTTTCATTGCATATTCACGCATTGCTTGCTGTAGATGAAAAAGTTCAAAGAGAATGTCTGGAATTAAGAAATGACTATAAGAAACAGATCGATGATATAATTAAGAATCTTAAATCCTATTCATCAATAAAAGGGAGTAAAGAGGATTTGTTCAGATTGTATATTGTTGGAATTTTACGGGTATCTGGAACAGCTATTAAAATTATGGAAATAACAGGTAGAATGCCTGCACGATTTAACCTGTTCAAGCAATACTTTACTCTGGAAATGATCAACAGTTCTAATAAACTGCTTGTCAATATGTGGAATTTAGAGCCAGATGTAATGAGGGAAGCATTAAATGCGTTTCATGAAATGCTGGATAAACAGCACGCATTAATTACGAACAAAAAATGACTCATAAGTGCGTGTTAGTGCAAAATTAAGTTAGTGCATTATGATATTTCTTACACCGCCAGCGGGATTATCAACGTCTCCTTTCCTTCTGGGTATTAGATGTATATGACAGTGATTCACTGTCTGACCTGCATCTTGGCCTATGTTAACTCCGATATTGAACCCAGTTACGCTGGAATCTTTTTCTACAATTCTTCGCTTCAAGACATCAAGTACTTGCAGACATGCATTATGCTCCGCTGGTGCTAATTCAAAGAATGATGGAGCGTGTCTTTTTGGACATATTAAGGAATGGTGTATCGCTATAGGATATTTGTCCAGAAAACCGTAAGCCAGTGTGTTTTGCTCAAGAATTCTTGAAGGCTTCAGATTGCAGAATGCGCAACTACTATCTTTCATTTCATAGAATTTAATCCAAGCTCTAAAGTCAGTACGATCAAGATCTCTCTTCTGGGAATTGCAGGTATAGCATAAGGCCTGCAGGTTGTCAAGTACTGTCTTGCCACCTTTGTGTCTTGGGATTAGGTGATCAACCTCCAATGCCTTTTCATCTGCAGGAGTACCACAGAGCTGACATCTGAATTTGGCTGCTTTAAGAACCTGAAAACGCAACGAACCTGGAATTGCTTTCATATCTTTTGTTCTGTGTTGCCAGATTCTCATACCTCTTTCTTCCTTGTATTTTTCTATAGCACTATTGCATAGCCTGATTAACTCTATTCTTTGTTGTTTGGTAAGATTCTTTACGTTAAGAAAATATTTACCAGAATCGTATTTGACAACATGGTGCTTGGATAGAACCTTACCCGGCATATTTCTTGTTATTTGTTCATAGTACTCTATCTGGCTTTCATCCTGCTGTGAAAAGGCCTTTGCAATTGAACGTGTTGAAGCATTCCCACCAGACTGCAGTAGAGTTCTTATCATGACAGGCTGGTAGATGTGCTGCATACGCATTCTTTTTGTAATAAACTCCCTTAGTTGATCAAACTCCATGATACTTACCTATCATACGGTGGTTGATAAAATTTGGGTATTATGTAGCCACCCCGGCTATGTGTGATTCCTTTCTACTCGCTAACGCTGGTTTCTCATCATGCATAAAGGCCTATTGATTGATTAGCCTTTTCAGATTCTTAAGCTTTCTTGCTCTTCCATCTTCTCTATCGCCATGATACAGCTCATTTCTTGTCAACACATGATATATGCTGACGAGCATCTTTCTGGCTACTGCGACTACTGCCTTCTGGTGACCCTTCTTTCTAGATATTCTTTCATAGAATGGTTTCAGTTTTGGATCACGTCTAGCAGCATGCTGAGCTGCTTCTGTCAGATACCATCTAATCCTTTTGTTTCCCTGCCTTGTTATCCTTCCAGTAAATCTAACATTACCAGACTGATGTAATGATGGTGCCAATCCACACCATGATACCAACTTCTTCGGATTGCTGAATCTAGTTATATCTCCAATTTCATAGAGTAAGAGTAACGCACCATAGTAATCTATACCTGTGAATCCTAGCAGCAGTTCTACTCTCTTATCTTCAACCGCAAGCCTAGCCATCTGCTTCTCAACATCATCGATAATTTCATCTACTGTTGCTATCTCCTTCAGGTACGAGTTTACCAGTTGCCTATCTACCATACTTAACTTCTGAGAATTTAGCCATTCAATACCTTTGTTGGTGAATAATATACCTTCGTATCTAAGCAGATACTTGTCCAATATGTTATGTATCTTATTCTTCAGTTGAGTATTTCTTTGTGCTAGCTCGATCCTGTGCCTTACAAGCGCTCTAAACTCGCTAGTATCCTTGTCAGGAACGTAACTCTTGGCAACGAGATCTGCTCTTGCAAGATCAGCAAGTATCGCAGCATCTATCTTATCGGTCTTTATCTTTGCTTCAGCTATAGCCCTTGTCTTCAATGGATTTGCTAATGAAATATCTACACCATGCTTTTGTAATGCATCGTAAATTTTTATCCACAAATTACCTGTTGATTCCATGGCAGCCTTTATCACAGATCCTTGTTTCGTATACGGCTCTATCCTTTGCAGTAATTCAGTAATTCCATGCTCGTCATTGCTTACCGTAAACCTCTCTATAACTTCAGAATGCTTGATGCACACATCAGCCTTCTTCTTGCTTATGTCTATTCCAATACCAAGAACCTGAATTGTTTGAATCTTTCTTTCTCACCTCCTTTCCTTTCAAATAGTTGGCCTTTATGCGGCACCCGGCTATTCGTGCGATCAGCACAATTAGAGAATCCGCAAGAGAGTAGCCCACTCGATGGCACGGTTGCTACAACCTGGGGCGGCACGGGCATAGCCAACGCTAGATGATTCAGTGAGCAATTATGTAAGGAATCACACATCTCTACTATGGCTTACTACCACACTTAACTGCTCAATTCTGTCTAGCCAAGATTTGTATAGTCTAC
>CAYJTD010000209.1:0-2864 GCA_964372525.1 uncultured Nitrosopumilales archaeon
CAGGGAGCATACTATCATGATTAGGTTGTTGCCATTGGAGATAAAATTCCAGTATCTTAAGAGTTTCTATAAACAAGGCGAGTCTATAGAGATAATATTTACCGTAACATCATTGCAAAAACCTGTGGAACCAGATATTTTGCGCACCAATTTTAACAGTAAACCAGTTACAGTAACTGCTTACGGCAAAGGTAATTACGTATATGAAACAGAACCACTTGCTAAAGGTCACAATCAGTTCTTTGTTAGTGCCTTGAAGGATGGTTACAAAACAGTTTCACGTATAATAACAATAACTGTAAATTAATTCATAATTTATTCCCACACCTGATTATCATTCCTGAAAAATGTGTATTGGGTTTAAAGCATATCATAGCGAATATAGTGTTGCAGGGTGATAGGATTGAGCAAAGAAGCACTGGCGTATATCAAAGGATTGTTCTCAGCATTGCTGATTCTATCTTTGGCAGCTATTCTTATAGTGCCTTTAACATCCGAAGTTCTTAACAATAAAGGATCCATATCGGAGATTAACATCTATATCATATTGCTTATAGTCTGGGTACTCTTGGCCGTTACCCTAGGCATCGTTTACCTTGCATTGGAAGGAAGCAAGGGTCTCAAACCTATCTCCCTGCCTATCAATAGGGAGGAAATGTAGATTGTCATTAGCAACGATACCTATATCGGAAATAATGACAAAGGATGTCAAGAAGGCTAAAACTTCGGAACCCGTTCTCTACGCAATAGGTCTAATGGCTAAACACAAGATAAGTAGTGTTGTGATTGTCGATGAAAAGGGAAAGCCGATAGGCATGTTTACAGAAAAGGATGTAATCAGGATCATACCTGAACATAAACGTCCATTGATTCTAGAATTAAAGTTGGTAATGAGCAGTCCACTTGTTAGTGTGCTTCCTTCCTCGCCTTTATCAACCGTATTAACATTGATGGGTCAGAAGAACATAAATCACTTGCCTGTAGTTGAGAACGAAAAACTAGTAGGCATAGTTACAGAGAAAGATATCTTTAGGTACGCTCTACACCATGCAAAGTTGATGGAAGAGTTACTTGCAGAAGGAGCGCAGCAGGTTCCTGAACATCTGAAAGAGAGGTTCGGTGTGGAAATGGTTGGCGCAGGCGTTTGGTCAGAACCACACAGACCGAACTAACTTTATTCATATATCTATCTTAACATGTACAATGATCACCAGACAGCAAATTAGCAGAATAGGACTCATTATAGGTCCAGTCTTATTTGCAATCACACTATATTCTCCTATTGAAGGTTTATCGTTTGAAGGCAAAGCGGTACTTGGAGTAGCTCTATGGATGGGCAGCTGGTGGGTAACTGAAGCGATTCCTATCTATGTCACAGCTCTATTACCACTTGCACTTTTTCCATTACTAAACATAGCAGAGCTTGGTGAAACGTCAATGCGTTACGCAGATAGAATCGTATTTCTTTTTCTAGGCGGGTTCATGCTGGCCAAGGCCATAGAGAAATCTATGCTACATCAACGATTCGCACTTAATATCTTGAAAGTCTTTGGCACTAATCCAAAACATATTGTTGGTGCATTTATGGTAGTTACAGGTTCACTAAGCGCATGGATGAGCAACACTGCAACTACCATGCTAATGCTTCCCATAGCTGCAGCTGTGATAGCACAGATACATAATCCTGAAGAGAAGGGAAAGTTCGGTACATGTCTCATGCTTTGCGTAGCATACTCGGCAAGTCTAGGCGGTATGGCAACCTTAATAGGTACACCCCCCAATGCAATTTTTGCATCTTTATCTAAAACATTGATCGATGTAGACGTAAGTTTTGGTCAGTGGATGCTGGTAGGTATCCCAATAAGTGCAATATCACTTGCAGTTGCATGGTGGTACATGGTGAACTATGGTGCAAAAATAAGCACTTCACCAATAACCGCAGAAAAAGGCATAGTTCTGAAAAAATTGATCGATCTTGGCAAAATGAGCAGGGACGAAAAGATAGTAGCTGGTGTATTTGCTGCAACAGCTATAGCATGGGTTACTCGTGGCCTAGTGTGGAAAGACTTTTTGCCATTAGTAGATGATTCCACGATCGCAGTAATAGCTGCGATCTCTCTTTTCCTACTTCCATCTATTTCAAAAAGTAGACTGTTAGATTGGGAGACAGCAATAAGGATACCATGGGGCGTTCTTTTGCTAATAGGCGGCGGTCTAGCTTTAGCATCTGGTTTCACAGTTACTGGATTAGATATATGGATCGCTGATCAGCTGGCATTTTTGGGATGAATGCATTATTTAGTAATAATTTTAATAATAGTGACAGTAGCAATATTTTTTGGTGAAATTATGAGTAACACAGCAACAGCGGCATTGCTGATACCTGTAGCTGCGTCACTCGCAACATCTCTAGACATGAATCCTTTGTTACTTATGGTTCCGATAGCAATTGCTACGAGTTACGGATTTATCATGCCAGTTGGCACACCTCCAAATGCAATAGTGTTTGCAAGTGGCTACGTAACAGCAGGAAAGATGGCTAGAGCTGGATTGCCATTGGATCTAATTGGTATCGGTCTTGTAACTCTTCTAATGACGCTACTGGTACCATTAGTATGGGGATAGACATTTTTGCTGAGTTATTACCGTTGAATCAATATGTTTTCACTTTTGAAAAACGTCATCTAGCTTTAAAACTTACTTCGAATATACCACTAAATGGCCATGTCTCAACTGGAGTACTATAAGCGTAACAGACAGTTAAGGATACTTGCCCTTACCCAGTGGACAATGGATAATGACATATCAAATTATACAATGATTGCCGATGAGGCTCAGAAAAGATTCAAGGTTTCCAGATATAC
>CAYJTD010000210.1:0-2862 GCA_964372525.1 uncultured Nitrosopumilales archaeon
ATTATCTGTATCATCAAATCATCTTCATTCAAACCGTTCTTTTTTGATATTATCTGTGCGTGGGAGATTGTTTCAGCAGGAATTACTATCTCTTTTGAGTTTACTCTGAAAAGAAGTCTGTTCTTATCCTCTCTATTTCTTTCTAACATTAGTTTACCGCCCTCAATCTGTGAACGCCATGCAGGATATCCTTCTATGTAATCACAATCGTAAGTTCTTATATCAGAATGTTTGGCAGTTGGTGCAACAGCACTATTACTAAGAAACCTTACCTGATCTTTGATATATTTCCACAAGTTCTTTTCAAACTTCTTACCAGTGTAAAGCTTTGCCACGGTAGCAGCTATACCCACAACGGGAACTATGAACAAGGGGACAGACATTAGCATGTTCTTGCCCCATTCGCCAGTACCAATGGATACTTCAAAGTTATTTGGCTGACCTCTAATGATGATGTCTGTACTACGTCTTGCACCTGCAACTGTTCGTAAAGCGCTTACTTTTCTTGCCTGAATGAAGAACCATGAAGCAGGTTCTGTAGGATCTTTTGAATATGCTACTTCGAAACTGTTTTCCAATAGATATGTTTCGACTCTCGTAGCAACTCTTTCAAGATCAGTGTTCAGTCCAGTAAAACGCTCTGTTTTTGCCATTTCGTTATATCTAGTGAAGCAACAGATATAATTATTTTGATGCGCATCTGATAGTCATGTGACTAATCATCTTCTCCGAACTATAGCCGCTATTGCGATGCCTATTGCTCCGATCGAAATACCGATAGCAATTCCCAGCATTAAATTAGATGGTAAATTATCAATTGCTGCTTCTATCATTTTCTCTTTTTTCTCTATCTCAACAATTTTTGGTACTATCTTAAAGGAAGGCCACTCCTCATTAGCTTTTCCTTCGTAAAATGCAGAACGTTCCCTAAAATCATTGCCATTGAATTCATTATCGCCATTGAAATCAACAATTAGATCAAGTTTGGTATTAGTTGCTAGGCTGTCAATGCTACCAAGCAAAAAAGGTTCATCGTTGGTTCTCACATTTGTACGAATTGTATATTTGGTTAGATCCGTTCCTTGTATTGTTTCGTTATGTCTAATTGCAATAACTTTAGTATTGTCATTTATCAGGTCACCAGCATCTCTAATCTTGATCCAGATCTTTTCGTCCAAACCTTCGTGGAACTGCCATTTGGCACTACCGAATGAGTCAACGGTAAAGACATCCGGACATTGTTCATTGAACTTTGATGACTTGATAGACCAGTTGTTACTACTAATTGTGAAGAATATGTTACCATGTAGATCCGTTCTGCATATCTTACTGTTTATGTTTCTAAGTCTGTCAAGAACAGGTTCATGTGGTCTTCCCGTATGGTCACCTTCGCTAATGACGCTTACTTCTGGCTTGATTTTTTCCAATAAAGCAGGAGAAGAAGTTGTTCCGTTTTTGTCCTTGCCATGCCAATGAACCTTATACAAGACAACCTTATTCACTTTGTCAAGTATTTCCTGTTCGCAGTATGAATAGCAATCACCTCCCAATAAAATGTTAAATTCTCCAAAAATCAACAGGTAAACCAGAGACCGTAGATCTTCGCCATCCTCTTCTTTTGTTGCTTCAGCAGGTCTGCTGCCATCAGTTAACAGCTCAAAGTGGGCAGGTCCTAAATCTATATTTGCAGCTCTTTGCTCTCCTGTAGGTATGTAGGCAGCAACTGAGGCTTTGTAAGTTTTGAATATTTTATAATCGTCAGAACCTATCTCAATAATGGGCTGTCCTTGTCTTGCATACAAATGTTTAACATTAACTTCAGGAAATATCTCATCAAGACCACCTATGTGATCACCATCGTAGTGCGTTGCAATGACATATTCCAATTCTTTAACACCTTTTTCCTTCAAGTATGGAAGTATCCTGTTTTTTCCGTCACCGTCAAAACCTCCATCGATTAAAAGCCATCTATTCTGACCATCTACAAGAACTTTGATTAAAATAGCATCACCAGTATCAACGTCAATGAAATGTATCTCTAGATCTGGATTTTCAGCCAAAACCTGTTGTAGTTGTGTGGAAACTAACGTTACGAGTAACAATGAAATTAGAACTGAAAATAATAGCAAATTGAGCCAATTGAACTTTCTGTTCAATTTAATAATGTTGCCAATGCTATCCTTTATGTATGTTGATGTTTAAGCGGGCCCGTCGGGCATTGATCCCGAGACCCCCGGATCTCTTCAGTCAAGTTAAAAGTTTCACCATTGCTTCCGGTGCTCTACCTGACTGAGCTACGGGCCCCCAGCACCTTTCAAGAGTGCTATAATTTTAGTCTTTAACGCAAATGTAATCTGATGGGCAAATAGAAAATTACAAGTAAACTATAGTTTATTTTCATCTTCCTTAGATTCATCGTTTGCAGAATCGTACGAACCCTCATCATGTTTTATAGTATCATCGTCAGGCAGAGGGTCGGGTAATTCACTATTCTGACTCTTATCAACAACAGGCAGATTATCTGTTGCATCTGATGATGATTCTTCCTTACGTTTTTCATCCTTTTTACGACTAGTCCTGTTGAAGAAGAGTATGGCAAGTATGATTGCTATTATGATATAATTTATGGGTGGTTGGATCAGCCTCGTAACATACCCTATCTTTGGTATGACATAGACTACTTCGCCTATATAGTCATCTTTGGTTATGGGAAAGTCTGTGCCAGGTATAGATGCTGGATTTGCGTCGCCCTTGGTAGTAAGGATCCTTTCACTACTATCTTTGATATCAACCACCCTGTGCACTATCACCCTATCATGCACCTCTGGTCTATTGAATACTATAACATCACCACGCTGTACA
>CAYJTD010000211.1:0-2805 GCA_964372525.1 uncultured Nitrosopumilales archaeon
TACTCCAGGTTCTGACACTACTCCAGGTTCTGACACTACTCCAGGTTCTGACACTACTCCAGGTTCTGACACTGATACTGGTAATGATTCAGGCCCTATTTCTGAACCATTCACGATTTTAGTATCATTCAAGGAATTTTACATCAAAAACGCTAAGATTGAGTTCAAGTCAAAAACTGCAGACCATGATGACGATGATGATGGCGATTGCAGTAAAGGCAAGGTAAAGATCAATGGTATCTTTGAACTTGATAATACCCATGAAGCTAGCTACACAGATAATGAGGTAACTGTGAAAATATCCGATGCTAGTGGTGTTCTCTTTACACAGACTATAAAGATGGAAGAGAAGGACAAAGGGGATAAATGGTATTTTAAACATGCTAAAGGTGAGAATGATGGAATTAAAGACATGAAGATTTATTTCAAGCATGGAGAGTTTAAGATCAAGATCGACAAGGATCTGAGAGGAATCTCAAATCCCGTGACTATTTCAGTGCAAATTAACGATAACATAGGTGAAAAGACTATTCAGATGAAAGAGAAGAAAGACAAACTAGAATTCAAAGTATCACATCATGATGATGATGACGAGGAAGACGATGATGACGATAATGATTAGTATTAAATGAATAGAACTGTAAAGGAATAAACATTTATTCACTCAGTATTTGATAGTGCAGTAAGCGGTGGTCGTCTAGTTTGGTCTAGGACGGCAGCCTGCCACGCTGTCGACGCGGGTTCAAAAGGTAGAAAACTACTTGATAGTCCCGCCCACCGCACCTACGATGTTATATCATCGATGAGCTGGCTTACATCATATGTTAGTTATAGACGTAGAACTATACGAGTGAACCTATTCCTAAGATTACTGCCATAAGAAGCCATACCGGCACCGATCTTTTTCCTATGACGATACTTCTATTTCTTAACAATGTTTAGAAATATAGTTCTACAAACATATAACACGATCTGGTAAACACAGTAGGTATCATTCTGGTTAAATCCGAATCCGTCAAGTTTTGATTCTAAATATTCTTTAGTTTAGCATTAGTGTGGTAAAATTCCTAGTTCTCTCATAAACATAGATGTCACTTGACCCATGCTAGCAGGTTCTTTTGTTCTGGCTGAAATTTATGGAGATTCGATACACGCACGCCAACTAACCTTATCTTTCTATTCTTTTCATATAGGTTATCAAATAATTTGCGACAGTATTCATTCAACACTTTCTGTGAGTCAGTATACGTTCTCAATGTCTTAACAGCTGTCCTTGTTTCAAAACCTGTAAAGCGTATCTTAATCCCAACCGTTCTGAATAACAGATGTTCGTGTGTAAGTGCATTAATTACCTCGCTAGAAAGCAGCTCTAGTGTCTTATACACTATTGCACTGTGAGAGACATCTTCTTCAAACGTATGCTCAGCACTTATGGACTTTCGTTCATATTGTTCGATAACCTCACTGTTATCAAGACCGTTGGCAATATTCCGCATCCATATACCATTCCTCCCAAAATGCTGAACAAGTTTATCAACGGGATATACAGCTAGTTCGCCAATAGTTTTAATATTCAATTCATGTAGTATCTTTTGGCTTTTAGGTCCTATGCCACTTATCTTTGATACATCTAGTGGTGCTAAAAATATGATAACCTTATCAGGTATTACTACTGTTAGACCATCAGGTTTCTGCATGTCAGACGCTATCTTTGCTACCGACTTGTTAGGTGCTATACCTATAGAACATGTTAATCCCGTCCCATGCTTCACCGCAGTCTTTAGAGCAACGCCAAGTTTCCGTGCATCATCATAATTTTGAACCTTGTCTGTAACATCAAGGAAAGCTTCATCGATGCTAACTTGTTCTAACTTGGTTGCAAAAGCTTTCATGATGTCCATTACTTTATTCGATAGATTTCCATAAAGGTGCCAGTTTGGTCTTACATAAATGGCGTCAGGACACAGCCTGTATGCTTGTGAGATTGGCAGTCCTGAACGGATACCATACTTACGCGCCTCATAAGAAGCTGTTAATACAACACCTCTACCTTTGCCTTCTTTAGGGTCTGCGCCAACAATTAGCGGTTTGTTTCTTAATGCCGGGTTGATGCTTTGCTCTGCTGACGCATAAAACGCATCTAAATCAACATGAAGTATGGCCCGTGCCGAATCTTGCAACAGTTGTATTTGTGACAACTAGGGAATAACTTTTACGAACAATTTGTTTTATACAAGGTAAATAACACCAAACATTTAAGACGCTATGGCTACCAAAATATTGCATGCTTTCGTTGCCATTTGCCTCTGTTAACCTGCAGGAACTACTTGATGCACTGTATGAAGAATGTAAAGCACATGGTATACGTGACGCCTTGGTATCAGATGATTACGAGACACAGATATACAAAGAATTACACCATAAGGGGTTCACTGATGCAACATATTTCCCAGCCTTGTCTGACGTAGATTTTGTAGCTAATAATAAAAACGAATCTTACGGTGTTCAGGCTAAGAATTACAAAGGAAGAATATACTTTGGTATACCTGCACTCTATGAAACCTGTAATTTGCTTTCTACATATTCGCCCCAGCGTATAAAACCTATGATTGTTTACAGTGGCAGACTTGGATCACAAGTAGAAAAAGAAGTTAGGAACTTTGATGTAACAAGATTCCCCATGACGTATAAGCCTGGTTGGCAGATAACAGCGTTTGATACTAATGTAACTGTTAGAAAGGTTCTCCGTACACTAATCAATAAGCTTGCTCGTTGATGCTAAAGTACCCCAACATTTAATATCGT
>CAYJTD010000212.1:0-2783 GCA_964372525.1 uncultured Nitrosopumilales archaeon
TGTGCGGCAATATTTTATGTAAACATGTATTTTTACAAGAATCTGTATAACGATGTAAGTAACGGGGCGAAGCTGTTAAAGTCTCTAACATTGTTAAAACTGATAAACATACAACGCATTAATCCAACTGCAGAAAAGAACTAACGCTAACCTATAATGTACGAAACTTGTGACTCATCTTCATTACTTTACCTGCTCATTCTTTTGCTACCGTGTCAGTGCATTCAATACATATAGACGCCACAGAAGCAGTGAATGTAGCTGCTTCACTTGCAACTTTTGCAGTCAGATACGCTTGATGAGAAATTTTAGGTCGTTCTTCAGATAATTTAGTTAGTATAGAGGCTGATTCTGCTACCTCTTTTGCCACATTAATAGCTAAGTTTATCGCCTTTGTTAGTTGTGGCATTTTATCAGAAGTAACAGGTTTTGGTAGAGATATTATCAAATCTTCAATGGTTGACTCTATCTACTACTGATTGTGACATTGCTATATTTTAGCTCACACAACTTAAAAATGTCAATGTAAAAAATTTCAACGAACAAAATTTTTTATAGAATTTCTTAATCGTTCTATTGTTAAGATAAATCGCTAACATTGATTCCCTTGGTGCTAGCAGCCACATGCCATTTCGCACTTTTTGTTTGCTTTGCAATCCTTGCTTTGTATATGGGAAGTGTCAAGTATGCTGCTGCTACTGCTATCATACCACGTGGGTTGCTAAATGCCTCCCTCATGAATTCCTTGAACATTAAAGATGAAGGCAATTTAATGTCAAACTGTTCGACATATTCCTTTATCTGCGTATGTCCCTCCACGGCTCTTACTACCTGCGACGTAAAGTCAAGCATCGTACCTGCTGGTTTGAACCATACAATTGCGTCATCACAGTAATCTACTTTATGCCCAAACTCCAAAACTTTGCATTGTAGATATAGATCTATCGCTATTAAATCGGGTATAGTTACCATCTTTGCAACATCTGCACGTATGGATAATGCCCTGCCCATTACTGTATACTGTGATAATCCCTGCTTTCTAACACGCCTCAGCCATGACGAGTTAAACGATGACGCCTTTGCTGCAATACCATCCTGCTTCAGTGGTAATGGATTCGAGGCGCACAACGCAATCTCATTTCTTATTCTTGATGCCAGCAAAAGTGTAGTATCTTTGCTTGGTATTATATCAGCATCGTAAAGCACAATTGTATCACACTTGGCATTACTAAATATCTCGTTCCATGCACTCGCAGCTCCTCTTCTTTTGTTATGATGTATCAGTGTTATATTCAATTTAGACTTTCTTGCAAGATCATTTACTATATCTGGTGTAGCATCTGTAGAATCATCAGAGATCATTATTTCATTTATTCTATATTCACTATCCGTAACTTGCATCTCCAATGCTTTCAACAGATTCCCTATGCTCCTCTCTTCGTTATATGACGGTATGCCTATCGTGATCTGCATACAGTTTAAAAACTAAACAGGAAATTTAACCTTGACTATTGGAGCTGTACGCTGAATAGGTTTGTGCTTATGATCGAGCCCTGTCGCGCAGTCTTCACCTTGGAGATTTCAAGGTTGTGTGCCCAAATTGTCACCATTATGGAGCCATCTGGAATTCCTTCTGGTCTGTCGATAACTTTGATGTCAGACATTTTAACGCCGTATTCTACAAGTTTGTTCTTGCTCTGTTGTACTAGTTCTTCGGGATAGCCAGTATTGTACAAGTATACATTGCCCTCATAGTCGAGCTTGCCAGTCATCAACTGTTTGTTGAAATAACTAGGAGAAAAATGTTTCATTTCATGCTAGATAGTTATTTATTGCTCTGCAAAGGTAGCACTTTAGTCCCGTGGTAGCTCAGCCTGGTAGAAGTTCTATACTGCCAAAAGCTTCCGGCTGTAGTGGTTGGCTTATAGCTGACCGTCATCAGCCTACTCAGGCTAACAGATACCGGACCGTCGCAGGTTCAATTCCTGCCCACGGGACTCATTCTGTTTAGTATTTGCGTTTTTGTTCATTCGTAATACACATAAGTGAGAAAAACAGTAATATGATTATGAGAAAAGAATACATTGTTGTAAGGATAGATGCAGCACCAGATGGTAGTCCACAGGTGCTTGTAGCACTTTCTGAGCCCAAAGATGTTAGAGACAGGGGTCAAGGATCATTTGGTGGACCACAAGCTATGGGTAGTTTCGGGTCTATGGAAGATCTGATGAAGAACATAAACAAAATATTTGCCAGCCAAATGATGGGAGGTTTTACAACTACGCTGAAATTTAGCATAAAAGAATATGAGGATTCTGGAATTAAAGTAGGTGATAAAATCTATCTCGATGTAATAAAGCCTGAAGGCGACAGAGTGTCAAACGAACTGGTATTAAGTCCTGATCAAATGCAGAAATATGAAAGTGCGGTAAGCTTGTTGAGCGATGATGGTATCGGTCCAAGTGAATGGTCTTCTATGCGGAATGAAATATTGAATATGATAAACAAGGGTGTGCCAGTAAAGGAGATTGCTGATACAGTCAAACGTAAAATCAAGGGCAACAGTTAGCCTAAACATTTGTAGCCTTGATACTTGTTATTGCATAGAAAATGCCAAGGTAAACTTATATAATTGGCGTAAAACTGAAGTTTATGAATAGCAAAGCTATACTGACCATTTTTGCGGGCTTGTCGCTGCTACTATTACCAATGATGTCTTTCGATGCATTTGCTGGGCATGAACAATTCAAGAAGGGAATACCTACTTCAATTTCATTGGAGCA
>CAYJTD010000213.1:0-2778 GCA_964372525.1 uncultured Nitrosopumilales archaeon
GGTGTGCTGATAGACCCAGCAGTACTATGGGGTGAAATGATTTCGTGAAAGAACAACCATCTGGATTATCGAAAATGTTTAATTATTTTAAACCACAATAAAGTGTAATGAATGGTAGACCGGTTGCCACTTTTGAGCATTACGGAGTTGCACCATTCGAAGTTGAAGCACTGTTTAGCATACTTAACGGTGCATTTATAGTGCAGGAAAGAGAGGTTGAACGGAACTACGAGGTCGATTATGCATGTATGATCAATATTAATTTCCCCCTTGCATTCAATGATGATTTTTTTGAAACATTTGGACACAAGAGGTGGGACAAAATAACGTTTCTGATAAAAGAGATGCGAAGACGCACGGGTAAGAAGGGTGTGATGTTGATCATGCGTTTTGTTGGTAGACCGACTTTATCGTTCACTGTGGCAATGCATGACGAAAACCTTTTCGAGCTTGCGTTGGAGAAGATGGAGATACTCAATGAATTAATATCGTTACAGACTGATTCAAGAAGATTGCCTGCAAGCATTGAAGACGTGCAATACGAATTTAATCCAAACAATTCAAAATGGCATCCTACTATAGCACAGGGAAATGGTAGTATGTTCAAATATGCTGAAGGAGAATGGGTACTGGCAGGTCACTTATGATAACTTGTTCGTCACAGATGATTCCTCTAGTGAATTGTAGAGTTCCTTATACTTCTGATCCATGTATTCTAGTGCCTCATTCAACTTTTTGGATTTGCCGTATTTATAACGTACAAGTTCTCTATGCCGCCAAAAATTTTTGCCATCTTCTAGTGCAATGGTCGTAAAGTAATCTGGACCTTTGATCTTATCTGGAAGTTTAATGTTATATGGGAAAAGATATTCAACCATGAACCATTCATCACCATCAGGATAGTCACTTCCTGTGTTTATATCAAAATACAAATGTAGAAAATTATTAGATGTTAGCCCATCATCGTTAATAGTTGGGTGTTTTACGGTGGATTTTCGATATCCTAATTTTATCAATTCTGGCTCAAAATAAATTTTGATCAGAGCCTTTCTGAATATTTCATTTATTTCGTTTAAATTCAAAACACAACTATCTCCAGATACTGTTTTATAACCTTTAAAGTCAAGTCTAAGACCTTAATTTAACCACATTTGAGATCGTGTACAATGATGAAGCTATATGTATATAATATCATTCTATGAGTATTAAAGCTAATGACCAAAAAAATCAAACCAGGTAGGTTCAATAGAAATGCGTTTAGGGCATATAGCAAGAAGCAAGCTAAGGCAGAGCGCTTTAGATTGAAGAGAAAGAAACGCTAGTTTAATTTACATATTTGCAAATTCTTGTATTATCATGCTTGCATAGCAAACACCGTCAAGGACATTCTTTGTAGTAGTGAATTCATTAGGTGCATGAATATTAGCATAGGATGGAGAGCATCCAGTCCACACAGATTGGAGTTTCAGTATTTTAGTGAATACAAAGTCTGGGCCTGAACCCCACATGTTAGGAAATAGTACAGGCTTCTTCTTGTATACTTGCTGTGCGGCTACTGATGTAGCCTTTACTATTTTTGCGTTTATATCCGTCTTTGACGGTTCTACTGTTCCTAATTTGTAGATCGTCATATCAGTAAACCCACGTTTCGCCAAGTGTATTCTTAGCTTCTTTACAAGGTCATCAGTATTCTGGTCATACACTAACCTGAAATCAAGTTTCACAAATGCGTCATTTGGTAAAACTGTCTTTGAACCTGTTGAAGTATAACCGGATTGAATACCAGCTATATTACAGGTTGGTTCAAACAGAAGTTTTTTCAAAGCTTCATTACCGGTAGTATCATTTATCAGGTCTTTAACACCATATTCTTTCTTGATCATCTTGGTATCATACTCTAATTCCTGTACTAACGCTAGATCTTCTTTACTAGGAACTTTCACATCGTCATTCCATCCATCAATTGTTATCTCTCCATTTTCCTTTATGGAATCAAGTGCCCTAACTAGGCGCCATGCAGGATTTGGCACTATTGGTGCTAAACCTGAATGCATATCTACAGAAGCAGTTTTGCATCTCAGTTCAAGGTATAACAAACCTTTCAAACCAGCATATATTGATGCTGTACCAGCTGGATTCAAGGAACTATCAAAACATAGACTTGCATTAGCCTTCAGCATCTGACGATTCTTTTTCACGAAACTTGGTAAGTTGATGGAGGAGATCTCTTCTTCGCCTTCTATAAGGAACTTGAGATTTACTGGTGGTTCACCTACAGTATCTAGGAATGTCTTTGCTGCTTTTATCAAAGCTATAACGTTTCCCTTTGAATCAGCAGCACCTCGTCCATGCACTTTATTATCTGCAACTACACCAGAAAATGGATTATACTTCCATTCGTCTAGAGGTTCTACTGGTTGCACATCATAATGGCTGTAAAGTAATAACGTCTTTTTACTACTAGACTTGACTTCTCCATAAACTATAGGGTTTCCATCCTTCAGTTTGATTATATTACTACTTATGCCTGAATCACGCATTATTTCGTTTAACGCAGACGCACATTCTTCTATACCAACATTCTGCGCTGATATACTGGGATGTTTCACTAATTTTCTAAGATCGCTAACTACATCATCTTGGCTACTTGTTACATGTTCTCTGATGCTCTCTAGCACATAAATCAATAGTTATCACATGCACTAATATTTATGCAAAATGGGTTTTAACGATGTGTTAGATGGTTGATACTGCAAGGGCATCGAGAAACTTCCCTAT
>CAYJTD010000214.1:0-2739 GCA_964372525.1 uncultured Nitrosopumilales archaeon
TATCAATGGCTTTTTCAGACGCCAAACTTACTTTCTACCTCTCTTGCTCGTTCAAGCACAACATTAACTATCTTAGGATCAACGCCAAGATGCCTTGCCATGTACACCTTACTTGAGTTTGAATTCTTTAATGCCTTATCAACTTCTTCCTTTACATCCCGTTTGATGTGAGCCCCTCGATGCAGAAAATAAGGCATCAATATCAGCGCGTTAGGTTTGTTAGCAAATGATTGTTTTATACCATCTGCAATGTCTGGTTTGTCAAGCTCAAGAAAGCAGAAACCAACGTTTCTATAATTCTGCTTTATAGAGTCTGCGATGTAAATGAAAGCATCTCTAGCATCTCTATCGCTACTTCCATGACCGATCAAAAGAATATCGCACTCTTTATCAGGCAAGTCAATGTTTTCCTTTCGCTTTGCTTCATTTATGCGATCCTTTACTATATCGACAAACGTTGTATGGTAGTTCAAACATTTTGTTATTGCGAAGTTAAGGCCTAACTTGGATGCGATCTCTTCGCTTTGCTTTACTGCTATTTTTAGTTTCATACCAGGGTAAAGGAAGTAAGGCATTATAGTTACAAACTCTGCACCCTGGTTTATGCAAGAATTGATTCCTTCTTCTATGTATGGTGGTGTCACTTCAAGAAATGCGTAATTGGAGAAATAGTAACCGCCTTGTTCTTGCGCAAGTGAACAAATAGCGTGCAGCTCCTCCTTGACATCATGCTCCTTACTTCCTCTGTCTACCAACAGCAGTGCTTTCTTCAATTTGTATTCACCTGTGTTACAGCTACCGTAAGGTTTGGTGGAAACTTTTGCTTCTGAACCATCAACGTATTATTATTAGCACTAAGCATTGCTGAAGCTTCAGACACGCTGGCAGTTCCCTCGAACTTTTTTACTGTATCAGAGGGATTTGGTGCTTCAATTCTTGCTAATTGATCTTTATCAAAATACTCTACAGGTATTTTGAACTCGTTAGAAAATTCTTGCAAGCCTTTTACAACAGCTTCTCTGTTTATAGTTGCAATGTTCCTTATACTCTTGAAACTCAAGTTTGCATTTTTCAATGTAGTTTGTATGCCATTCATGATATCATCCTTGCTAGTGTCCCAGTGCAATCCTATACCAATAACTAAACTTTTTGGCCTGTATACTACTGACTTTTGCAATAATGTTGCATGCTTGTTGTTAAGAAGTTTATCTGTAATGATCAACGCTGCTTTGTACTCATCGCTGCTCAACTCATCAATGCTAGTAACAATATGCACATTTTTTGGTAATGGTCTGTCATTGGACCACCAGTTGCGTTCCCCACTATCCTGATAAACTCCCATTTTATCCTCATTGACCATATGCGCACTTACTTTGGTAACAGTAGAATCATCATCAATCACCCATCCAAACTCTCTACCCAATAGATCAACGGCAATAGTTTCATTTACATCAGCTGCAGTTGTAATAACAGGTGTGGCATCTAGTATCGATGCGATCAAACGTGTCAATGCGTTAGCACCTCCAAGGTGTCCAGATAATGTACTTATCACAAACTCTGCCTTGTCATCTATTACAACAACAGCTGGATCAGTCTTTTTGTCTTTCATATGAGGAGTAATCAAACGTATCACAGCACCAAGTGAGAATATGCAGACAAGCCCTTCATACGAGTTGAATAATTTACCTATTACCAACGAACTTGGATCGTTATACCAGTTAACATCATCTCTTCCATCACTGAACTTGTCTGGTACGTAAATATCAAATTCTGGCATTCTAGTCTTCAGCCTTCTGGCGATCTCTATACCATGCTTTGTTATCGCGATAACAGCAGTTTTGCCCATCGTCGTAAATGCGTAAAGCAACTAAAAAATCCTTTTCCATGAAGTTAATATCACGTGTAACAGCGAGCAACTCGTAAAACTTTTAACCGGTTCTTCATGGGGAAAAGAGAGCGAGTGGGATGAAGAAAAAAAGGAAGAGCAATCTAAAATATGTGTTTATAATCATACCGGTTGTAGCCGTTGCAATAGGTATAGGCGCTTTTGCTCTTCCCCAAGAAAATAAACAGGAAGCAGTTAGTGATAAATCAGCGTTAATTCTTGGAGGCTCCCCCATAGTGGGTGACCCAGATGCACAGTTGATGTTTGTGGAGTGGGGCGATTATCAATGCACCTATTGCTACAGGTTTCATACACAGACTAGAGATAGTGTCTTCAGTAACTTTATTGACAACGGAAAGGTCCAGTTTGTTTTTAGAGATTTTCCATTAAATGGATCGGCTTCGGTAATGGCTGCAGAAGCATCTTACTGTGCTGGTGACCAAAACAAGTACTGGGCTTATCATAATGAGCTATACGATAATTGGGAAGGCGAAAATACTGGATGGGTCAATATGCATAATCTAAAGAAATTCGCTACTGATGTAGACCTTGATCTAGATGTATTTGATAAGTGTGTGCAAAGTGGAAAGTACAAGCAGAAAGTGCTGGACAACTACAAATTCGGACAGAGTATAGGGATTAATGCGACACCTTCATTTGTTATAATATACAAGGAAGGAAATACGCAAATCATAAGGGGGGCGCAACCATACAGCGTATTTGAGCAGGTTCTACAGGATAAGTTAAAAGTTATTGATACATAACGATGATTATAGTCTTCCTATTATCCTAGTCGATGGGTTCATTGTTTGTTATAGGTAACAAATTGGGAAATATCGTGATGTAGACAGTTA
>CAYJTD010000215.1:0-2723 GCA_964372525.1 uncultured Nitrosopumilales archaeon
ATTACCCGGAAATGCGCCGTCCTGAAAGTCAATTATTACATGTGGTGGTGCATTTGCCTTTATCAGGAATATCTGTGTGTCTTCAGAGTCATTATCCAAGTCTAGTGAGAACTGTGCGTCAGTAGCTACCTGAGCTATATAGTTGAATGCCAGCTTCTGTCTCGTTAACATTAAACTTCCTATTATTGCGTCTGTTGCACTGATGTCAGCACTCGTATCACCCCCAAAAGCAGTAAGATCTTCACTCCATGTAACTGGCAATGGACTGAATACTCTAGATGCTGATATTGGCACATTGGTGTTAATCTTACCATCTACATCTTGTAGATGTATCTTAACATCTGATGCTGTCTGAATGTCTGGTGGATCTTCCTGATGTACTGCTCCACCTTGTACTGCAATTGCCATTGAACCTGCTCCTACTATTACTGTCATTAGGAACCATACGGGGATTGTCTTTCCGAACACGTTTATGTTTCTGTTCATGTTGTTTCTTCTATTCAGTAATAATGTTCAGTTAATAGATAAAGAAAGTGAGTGTGTAATGAAAATATTATTATCTATGAATCGAAATAACTACTATCAGTTATTAGACAGCAAAGAAAATTATGCGCAGCCGATATCGCTGGAATAATAATTTGTTCGCAAAGCTTGGTGTAAGTATTTCTACTATGAACGTATTTTTGCCTAGTCTTTGCATGCATTATCAAACACTGTTAAGGAATAATGTGACCGATTGTTTTAAGTTGTGTGAGTTTAGTTAACAAATCTGATGCCTATGTAATTAAGGAGAAGCGGAATATTGCAAGCAATAGAATCTGTTTTTAGATTTTATATAATAACGGAGATAGCAAAGAGAATTAAAGAGATATTTGGAGAGCAAGTAACATCAAGACACGTTAAGACATAGAACAGGGAGTTGGTATTCAGGGTTATGGCTTACAATATGCATAGATTGAGTGTATTTATGATATGGTTCCTACAAAGCCGTCATTAGCAACTGTTAAATAATATTCCCACACATATAAGTGGGAATACATTGAGCGAACTAATAGCTAGGATAGATTCGAAGGGAAGACTGGTGATTCCTGAAGGCTTACGAGAGAATCTTGGGCAGGTGGTAGTAGTGAAGAAGACAGAAGAAGGTATACTCTTACGCCCCACAAAAGGCAAAGTGAATAGATTGCAGCGAATTCTGGATTCCGAGCCTAGAAGAACAGGCAAGCCAGAAAATCCTAGACCTGAAAAAATGAAACGGATTTGGAATGAATAGGTAATGACGATAGGACTTGATACAAATATTCTATGCTATGCTTTGGATCCTGCATTTACCGAACATAAAAAGGCAAGTTCATTAGTAATAAAGGTAACAAAGTCAAAACAGAAAATCTCTGTAAACTCTACAACTATTCATGAAACATACCATACCTTGGTGTTCAAGCAAAAATGGGTTCCAGACGATGCCAGAACAAAGATAATAGCCTTTATTAGACATCCTCAAATAGAATTTCAAAATCAGACCAAGAAGATTTCTTTGCTGGCACTTGAACTTGCGGTAGGTTTGAATCTTGGGGGCAGAGATTCATTGATACTGGCTAACTTTCTAGAGAACAAGGCTGAAAAGCTTTATACCCACGATAAGGATCTGCTGTTGCTAAAGAGGGTCTCCATAGATGGCCATAGTCTTTTGATCGAAGACCCAATAGCGGGAAAACCTAAAAGCCGTCATTAGCATCATACTATTCTCTTGCAAATCGCTCGTGGAGATATAGAGGGCTTCACTGCCACGTTATCGTGGGATGAGCTGGTCTGGGTAACAAGAAAGGTGCAAAATTAAAACTAAAGCATCGTAATAAACTCTCGCTTGCAGACTGTTTTGCAATATCCACCGCAATTAACAATCAATGCGTACTAATCACCACAGATAACAGAATAAAAGAAGTGAAAGAGGTTAACACTGTATATATTGCGGTTTAACCACACCATCAACTCCTTAAACCTAGATTAGACATGTGATATCCTGACAGGAAAAGGAAAGAAAATTAGATCGTGATTTGTTCTTTTGTACTTGTCTGTTGACTGAATTATTAGACATTTAAACCGCTGCTATTGCATAGCAGAAAGGAAAGTGATTAACAACGGAATGAGATGAAAGAAAATCGCAGCTGAATAGTTGAGGCCGTTCTTTATCCAATAGCATCTGTAATGCGTGGTCAGAATTTGTATAAATAAAAAGTGAGAGATTTGTTTGTCTACGATTAGCCTATTATTACGTAATTGAATGTTTCTACACCAGTAGCGGCTCCACTGCACTCTATAACGAAAAAGGCGCCGGGGGTTGTGCTTACTACACCGCAATTGATTCCTGTACCAGCGAAAGCAGAACTAGTTACAGTCACTAGTATAGTCGATGTTGGTGTGACAGCTGGGTCAAATACGGTTGTGGTAAAACCTGCAGAAAGCATACCCGTGCCGAATGTCCCTATGCTCAAAGTATCTGTACTTGTACCACCAGTTACTGATAGTCCTCCAGCTGTTGCAGTTAGAGAGCTTCCAGATACGGCTGCCGTTACGGCCAATGACGCAGCAGATATAGCGCCAGCAGCGCTTATCGTAGTAGTACCACCTGCCAAGCTCAGATCACCAGCAGCGCTTAGGGTATTGGTAGCACCTGCCAAGCTCAGATCACCAGCAGCGCTTAGGGTATTGGTAGCACCTGCCAA
>CAYJTD010000216.1:0-2705 GCA_964372525.1 uncultured Nitrosopumilales archaeon
ATTCATCATACGACACAAAGAGTGAGGTTGAGCCTATAGCTATCAATATAGCACCAGCAACCGATCCTACTAAGTAGAACTTACCTGCCACAACCTGCTTACATTGAAAATCGATTTAAATATTGTTATAGATCGATTTTCAAATAGGTCTAAATAGTCAGGTGCATAAAGTATATTAATTCTGATGAGAGCGTTACTTTACTATGAAGGCAGCGGTATTTAGAGAATATAACAAAGATCCTACGAAAGTTATCAAAATCGAAGACGTAGATGCTCCTAAGATAAAGCCGACTGAAGTTCTGATCAAAGTCGAAGCTGCAGCGTATAACTACAACGACTTGTGGGCAGTCTGGGGTGAACCGATCAAGAACCCATTACCACATATCTCAGGAAGTGATGCCGCTGGGACTGTAGCAGAAGTAGGTGAGGATGTAAAGACTCTTAAAGTTGGAGACAGAGTCGTTTCTCACTCCAATTTAGCATGCAGAGTATGTGATATGTGCACTTCTGGCAAGGAGTTCGATTGTAAGCAGAGACTAGTATGGGGTTTCCAGACAGGACCGCTGGATGGTGCCTATGGGGAGTATTGTAAACTTCCAGAAGTTAATGTATTGAAGATAGCTGATAATGTCTCCTTCGAGGATGCAGCAGCCATCTCGATGGTGGGAATGACTTCATGGCATATGCTAGTGGGAAGGGTGCAGATCAGACCTGGTCAGACGGTTCTTGTCATGGGAGGAACAAGTGGTGTTGGTATGGTGGGAATTCAGATAGCAAAACTCTATAATTGTGAAGTTATTGCTACAGCAGGAAACGAGGAAAAGATGGAGGCCTGTCGTAAGCTTGGTGCTGATCATACAGTAAATCACAGAGAATCTGACTGGTGGAAGAAAGTTCGAAGTATTACCAACAAGCAGGGAGTTGATGTAATTTTCGAGCATATAGGCAAAGACGCCTTTCCATATGAAGTTCCACTACTGAAGTGGGGTGGTACACTGGTAGCTACAGGAGCTACAACTGGCTATGATTCTACAATAGATTTGCGATACCTGTTCTTTGGCGGTATCAACCTGCTGGGATCTACGCAAGGAACAAGAGCAGAACTAAGTCAGGTAATGTACTGGGTGAGTAAGGGTAAGATAAAGCCATTAGTTGATGAAGTATTACCATTCAGCCGAGTAGCGGAAGGTCATACCAGAATGATAGATGGAAAGATTGTAGGCAAACTTGTTACAACGCCACAGAAAATGTAGACGTGTAGGATACTACGGTATCATCACTTTTTTTATTTCATAACTAATTTAACTACCTTCATTCTTAAATGCAATATGGTACGACTGCTTAGGAGTTTTTTATTCGTCCCAGGAAATAACAAAAAGTTCATCGATAAGGCCAAATCATTGAACGCTGACATAATATGTCTAGATCTGGAAGATTCTGTACCTAGTGATGATAAAGAATCTGCTAGGCAGATGATAATTGAGACATTGAAGACGCGATCAGAATTCAAGAGTGAGGTGTATGTACGAACAAATCCCTTTGCTTCCGGCATGGCACAGGAAGATCTCAAGGCAGTTGTACAACAAGGTATCGATGGCGTAGTAATACCAAAAGTGAATGATTCAAACGAAGTTATGGAGCTATCTAAATGGGTAACAGACCTAGAACATACACGTTCAATTAAGGAAGGTACTGTGGAAATGATGCCTTCAATAGAAAGTGCTGAAGGTGTGGTAAACGCGTATGAGATTGCAAGCGCAAGTCCGCGAGTATCGGCTCTAGTTTTTGGAGTTTTTGATTTTCTTTTCGATATGGGCCTTGATTATGTTGGAGATGGTATAGAGTATAGTTATGCAAGGGCAAAGATTCCTGTAGATGCAAGAGCTGCCGGTGTTTACGCAATAGATTCCATATGGCAGAAGATTGATGATGTAAATGGTCTGATCAAGGATGCAACAGCTGGAATGAGACTTGGTTACAAAGGAAAGAGCGTAATACACCCGTCTCAAATTGAGCCAGTTCACAAAATATTTGTACCAAATAAGGAAGAGATTGAATGGGCAAAGAAAGTAGTTGATACTTTGGGTGATGCGATGAGTAAGGGGAAGGGTGCTATCAGATTGGAAGGAAAGATGATCGATGTAGTACATTACAAAAGGGCAAAGGCAGTACTAGAAGCAATGAATGGTTAGATCGTTTTTATACAGCGAAAAGGGCAAAATGTACAATGTTTACGGGAATAGTTCAAGGCCTTGGCCGAGTAGGAAATATTTCAAAAATCAAAGGTAGAGGTAAAGCTGCACAGCTAACTGTAGACCTTGGAAAATTGTCATATAGACTTAAAGTTGGGGATAGTGTATCTGTAAACGGTGCATGTTTAACAGTAGTTAAACTACGTAAAAACAATGCAAGTTTTGAAATGATTAATGAAACTATGAAGAAAACAGCATTAGGCTCATTGACACAGGGAGACCTGGTAAATATTGAACGTAGTTTGAAAGTTGGTGATACTATAGATGGACATTTTGTTCTAGGACATGTTGATGGTGTAGGTAAAATAACCGATAATGTAAGACAGAAGGATCAGACGAAGTTATGGGTTTCAGTAGATAAAAAATTGATGAAATATGTGGTACCAAAAGGATCGATTGCTATTGATGGTGTCAGTTTAACAGTTGTTGACATTAAAAATGATCGTTTGTCAG
>CAYJTD010000217.1:0-2615 GCA_964372525.1 uncultured Nitrosopumilales archaeon
CCGCAATTTGAAGCTCGTCATGCGAATCAAGTATTGAACCTGGCCTTAATGCATCACCAAGGCTGAATGTTACGTCATACTCTCTAGCTATTTCACAAAGATAATCAAAATGTTCATAGTACGGATTTTCCTTGTCATATTTCAACATCCACGCAGCGGTTATTGTTCCACCTTTGCTGACTATACCACCATGACGTTGTACCTTCATAATTCTTTGTGCAATTTCCTTTGTGATACCAGAATGTATAGTAGTGTAATCTACTCCATCCTTAACACATTTTTCAAATGCATTTAGATAATCATCCTCGTCCATCGCTAACGGATTCTTGTGTACATGCACAGCATGCGTATAGGCCTGATATACAGGCACATAACCAAATTGTATAGGCGCAGCTTCAAGCAAAGTCTGTCTTATCAAATCCAGATCACCACCATCACTTAGATCCATTATCGTGTCTGCACCATGCTTTACGGCAACCTTGGCCTTTTCAACCTCTTCCTCAATGTTTACCTTTAGAGTTGATGTTCCTATGTTTACATTCACTTTAGTAGTAAGACCTTTGCCTATACCTACAACCTTGATCTCTTGCTTCCTCGCATTATTTTTAGGAATTATAATAGAGCCGTTTGCTATTCTCTGCATTAGAATATCTAGTTCCATCTCCTCGGCCTTTGCAACCTTTTTCATCTCTTCTGTTGCTACTCCCCTTCGCGCACTACTCATTTGAGTACCCATACAATCACTGTGGATAGTAGGGTTGATAAAATATAAAAACGCATGGATTGAGAGTGCAAAATCATGATTGCTGGTTTAAAGAAGGTAGTTGTTACTTACGAAATCTTCCAAATAATACGCATGAAGACTACAAATAGCAATTATTAGGGTGGTTCTTAATCATAGAAATGGCAAAAGCTCTTACAATAGCTGGTTCGGATACAAGTTCTGGTGCAGGGATACAAGCCGATCTAAAAATATTTTCAACTCTGCATGTATATGGTACGAGTGTTATCACTGCTTTGACTGCTCAGAATACCAGAGGCGTTAGCAGGATTAAAACGATAGAACCTCTAATGATAAAGGCACAGATCAATGCTGTGCTTGATGACATAGATATAGATGCAATAAAGATTGGGATGGTCTATAGTAAAGAGATCATAAATTCTGTAACAGGTGTGTTGAAGAGTGTAAGGATTCCTATAATATTGGATCCTATATTCAAGGCAGGCACAGGTGCTACACTGCTTAGAAATGATGCATATACATCATTCGCTAAGAGACTGGTTCCTATGGCAGATGTTATAACACCTAATCGTATGGAAGCGGAGAAGCTTGCAAATATGAAAATTCATACAATAGATGAAGCCAAGGTTGCCGCAGAGAAGCTTGCAATGTTGGGTGTAAAAAATGTGATCGTGAAAGGCGGACATATGCAAGGCAGATATTCTACAGACATACTTTACCATAACAAAAAATTCTTTGAGTTTACAAATAAGAGAATAAAGACTAAGGGCTTGCATGGAGCTGGATGCGCCTTTTCGGCCGCATTAACAGCAGAAATTGCCAAAGGAAATAACATTATTGATGCTACCAAGAGGGCAAACGAATTTGTTAGGACTGCCATAGCAAATGTATTGAAAATAGGCAAAGGGATCAGTGTACCTAGCTTTGAACCTGCAATACCAGCAAATAATTTGCTTGCATCTTTGCAGAAAACAGTATTCATGATTGAAGATACGGATAATTTCGGTACGCTCATACCTGAATCGCAGAGCAATATAGTATATGCAAAAGCTAATGCAAAGTCTCTTGATGATGTAGCTGGAGTAAATGGAAGGATAGTAAAGATTGGCGAAAGAGCAAAAGCTGTAGATAGCGTTGGTTTTAATGCATCTAAACACGTAGCATCAGCAATTCTTGCAATTATGCACCATGATAAATCCGTGAGATCTGCCATTAACATAAAGTATGCTGAGAAAATAATTGCTATGTGCGAAAATCTACGATTGAAGATATCAAGTTATGACAGAAGGAATGAACCAGCAGAAATAAAATCTAAGGAGGGAATGAGTGTGAAATGGGGCATAGATCAAGCAGTAGCAAAAATTAATGTGGTACCAGACATCGTATATCATCTAGGTGACTGGGGCAAGGAGCCCATGATACTAGTGTTTGGGAAAAATCCCTCTGAAGTATACAGCAAAGTTATTTCACTTTTACGCAAGTACAAAACCTGAGTTTATAACGAATTTTAAATACTTATACATTTAACATTGGTTGTGAAAGCTGTCATACTTGCAGGTGGTTTGGGTACTAGACTGCAACCATATACGTTCTTCATGCCAAAACCGATGCTTCCATTGGGCAATAAACCATTACTTGAGCATATTGTTACTTGGTTAGGAAGAAATAGTGTGAAAGATCTAGTGATCTGTACAAGTTATCTTGGAAAAACAATTGAGAATTATTTCAGTGATGGCAACAAGTTTAATGTTAAGATCGTGTATGCTAGATCGGAGAGACCTTTAGGCACAGCGGGTCAGCTCAAAAGTGCTGAAAAATCCTTGGATGATACTTTTCTCTGTATTTACGGAGATTCTATTTATGAATTCGATCC
>CAYJTD010000218.1:0-2606 GCA_964372525.1 uncultured Nitrosopumilales archaeon
CTTGACAATGAAACAAGGCTGAAACTTGTTCGGTTGTACCTTTCACTTGTAGAGAAGGAACCTTCTAGAACTGTAAATGTTCTGCTTGCACTAGGTGCACTTTCTCCAGAAGCTAATAGGCATGTTGTCGAGAAGGGAATAAGCTTTGGTATACAGGAGATGCATGGAAAGAAAGCAGATGAAATGGAGGTAAAAGCGCTGATGGAGCTTGCCAACAAAACAATGACAAGGTTTCCGTTCAGGCTTCCAAAACAGCTAGCACTCTATATGAGGATGGCATCGATACTTGAAGGGATTTATCTGACTCTAAAAGTAGATTTTCAATTCGTTAAGGTATTGAAAACATTGCTTGAGGATGAGGGTCTTCTGAAGGAAGCGTATATTGAAGAGATCAAGGATACCTTCAGCAGATACGCAAAAGCGCTGAACGATTCGGTGGCTGTTGCTCCGTTACTAAAATCATATTTAGACAATCCTAACGCTCTGAACGGTAAGCAAAACAAACACACATTGATCGCTGGCAGCGTTCTGACATCATCTGTGATAATAGGTTCATCCATTATAATGCAAACAAATCCGTTATGGGGTCAGATCGGTTTAGTAGCATCAGCTGCAATTATGGGCGTATCGATAATAATGAACAGAAGGCACTGATCACTGTATAGTTATTGTGCCGCCACCGCTTATCGGTATGCGGATCTCAAGCACGCCCTTTTCATACGTAGCTTTTCCCAGAGCTTCCTCGCCTTCCTTGATCTTTACAGGTAGATGTACCTTCTTTTCAATTTTCAATGGTCGTTGCTGCCAGTAAGAACTTCCAGCATGTTCAACCGGTTCTCTTGTTGCAGTAATCGAAAGTGTGCTATTATTTATTTTGAGTGTGATATCCTTCTTGTCGAATCCAGCAAGGTCAGCAACAACAACAAGTTCATTGCCATCCTCTAAGATATCAACTGGTGGTGAAACAAACTCGAAGAATTCTCTGGATTTATTACCTATCTCCTTCATGAGCTCCTTGGCCATGTATCTTCCCAATCCCATGAAATATTTTAGTCTTTGTTGGATATATGTTTTAATCCTATTGCTTCCTTTATAACACGATGGGTTTCAAGCAAAAATTGCTGTCTGGCAGTATATTGTTCTCATGGTTCATGGTATTTCTTTCATGGAGGTTCGCCTATAGTATAGAAATTGTTGTGGATTGGGTGCTGGTAGCACTAGTCCTCTCAGCTCTGTATGGCTTCCTGTTGTACCAGCACAAGGCAAGAAAATCCATTGACAATCCTCACGCACTGAAATAATAGTTAGTTGACTGCTGACAAAGTTAGTTAACCCACACTGCTAAACTTTATGACAGGCGAGAATTAATACAGAAATTGCTAGCAAACTACATGCGTAGAAGTAATGTGTCTAGAAGAAGAGTGGCAATAATAGCGGTAATAGCTGTTGTCGGCGTATCAGCGTTTCTTGGATACTTTGGTATCGAGGCGGCAAAGAACTTGGATGTTTCCATGTATGACTCTACAGTAATATCGAAAGACGATCAGCTAACCAAATACGATGCCAAGATACAGTTCAGGAATACCAGCTTTGCACCTATAACCGTTGGTGATACAAGTTACAACATTAATGTAGATGATGAACATTTAGGAACTGGAACAATAAAACCATTCGTTATCGCACCGTACAGTACAATGCTGGTAGATTCTGAGTTTACAGCTAACAGTGCTGTGCTTGATCGCTATGGCGGTGAAATCCCGCATGAACGTACCCAACTAACAGGTACAAGCAACTATGACCTTTACCTTACTACTTTCAACGTTCCATTCAACCACAATCCTACTGAAGAACAGGTAAAGAAATTCAATAACTAGAAGTTTTTATTTCCATACCAATCATGGATCATGTGCTAAAGGAAATAATTGAGCAAGCGTCATCAGTAACCGATGCAGAATTTTCAATGCTGCTCAAGAATGCTTCGTTAATACAACAACAGGAAAGGCGTGAAGGTGTAATAGGTGATTCTATAGTGAAGGAAGGACTTGTTAGAATTAAACAGGGACGAAAGTTGATACTTGTAGGTGATCTGCATGGAGACCTGCAGAGTTTAGCTGCAATACTGCAGAAAAGCGGATTCTTGAATGATCTTTCAAGCGTAATAGTATTTTTAGGTGATTATGGTGATAGAGGGAGAGAATCAATTGAAGTATACTATGTAATACTCCACCTGAAGACAAGGTATCCTGATCGTGTTATACTGATGCGTGGTAACCATGAAGGTCCGGACAGCATGCCGTTTCACCCGCATGATCTTCCAGAGCAATTTCTAATCAAATTCGGTGAAGTTGGCCAGATGATCTATGCAAAATTACGTATTCTATTCGACCTAATGTATCATGGTGTTATTCTGGAGAATTCATACCTGATACTGCACGCTGGTGTCCCAACCAATTTTAAAACTATGGATGATATAGCAACTGCAGACAAAACAAACGCAGAAACAAGATATTTGGAAGAAATACTATGGAATGACCCGAAGGAGATAGAGGGTTCGCAGCCTTCTGCAAGGGGCTATGGGAAATATTTTGTCAAAGATGTAACAGAAA
>CAYJTD010000219.1:0-2588 GCA_964372525.1 uncultured Nitrosopumilales archaeon
CCCATACATGTGGTGCAGAAGTTCTCATTTCTGAATTCACAGCTATTGCACCATCGTCTCTTAACTTAACGCCAGCACTTTCCAGATTCAAATCAGAAGTATTTGGTTTCCTCCCAGTTGCCATAAGCAACTGCTGTGCTTCGATTTCTTTTACATTTCCGTTTATCTCGACTCTAACTATCTTGCTGTCCCCTTTTTTCTTGACGCCCAGAGTTTTCACGCCAGTATAGATTTTGATTCCCTCTTCCTCAAGATACTGCTTCAAGGCATCTGATATCTCTGGCTCTTCTTCTGGAATTATCCTGTCACTTCTCTGCAAAACCGTGACCTCTGTTCCGAAATGGGCATACATCTGGGCAAACTCCAGACCCAGAACTCGTCCTCCTATTATTATCATAGAGTCTGGTTGTTCCTGCAAGCTCAAGGCTTCGACATTCGTCAGATAATCGATATCTTGAATCCCTTGTATTTGTGGAATGCTAGGAGACGAACCTGTTGCAACTATGAATTTTTTACCATGAAGTACCTTCCCGTCAACCTTTACTTCATTTTTTGAAACAAACGTTGCTGAACCTTTGAAGAACGTAACATTCGGCAATGAGTCAAGAACGTTAGCGTATTTTTGTTTCCTGAGAGAAAGAACCAACTCATCTTTTTGATTGATAATTCCTTTGAAATCCAGTTGGGAATTTCCCAAGGAAACCCCATTGTAACTTGATTTCATGCGGTAGTACAGAATCTCGCCAGCTCTAAGTAGGTTCTTGCTTGGAACACATCCAACGTTAACGCATGTTCCGCCTATGGTTCCTCTTTCTATCATGGCTGCTTTTACATCATGTTGTGAAGCTTTCAGTGCTGCAGCAAAGGCAGCTGCTCCGCTACCAATAATTATGATGTCAAAATTTCTATTATTGCTAACCATGAAAGTCACCTAAACAAATTTTAAACCTATTGGGATTCAGGTTTGTTCTTTTCCTTTATTCTTTCCTTTGTCTTAATCTCTTCTTCCTTCTTTTCAGGAACACAACACTCGCACATTATACATACCTCCATTGCTACTATCAAATAAATAGTATTTAAACTACAAAGTTTATAGCGGAATAGTTACTATTCTCTTTGATAGTATTTGGATCAGCGTTTCTTTATGAGCGTGCAGGAACAATGTGCTACCACGGTACCCTTTTTTGATATAGCCCACTGCAACAGTGGAATAACAGCCTCTCTGAGCTTCTTTCCTTCTTTCGTCAATGTGTACTCAACTCTGGGAGGTATTTCATTGAATGCCTCTCTTTCTATCAATCCTTCCTTTTGCAGATCCTTCAACATGTCAGCAAGTGTCTTAGGGCTTATCCCTTCGAGTTCTTTCATGATGTCGTTGTATCTAAGATGTCCATGATTGCCAATTTCATTAATTATTAACAAAGCCCACTTCTTGCTTATTGTATCTATTACTCCTTCCAATGGACATAAACAAACCGCATTACTATTCTTGCTCATAGTTACTATGTAACTATAAACTTGATAGTTTAAATGCTTTCCTTTCATTAGTATTGTCATGTGTCTCTGCGTAGTGGGAACAGCGCTGGGTTTCCTATTAGGCAGTACTTTTGCATTATCACTGGGTCTCCCACTATATACCTTTGGATTGTTTGGTGCAGGTATGGGATTGCTGGTGATATAAAGATCTTCAGGAGGCTAGGAGCTAAAAATAAACAAGTTTTGCGAAAAGTGGAGAGCAATAATTATGTCTAATTTTTTATATTCAACATTAAGCGTTGTTCACCATATTCTAAAGAGGAGAGATTGTAAAGCACTAGCTATTATTACTAGTGTTTCTTTTGAAATATTCTACATGTTCTTCACTGGAATTATAACAGTTAGTTCAATACCCATACCCAATGACATTGCAGTGCCAAAATTAATAGTGAGCACACAGGGTCCTATAGGAACTGTTCCGTGGGTAATAGCGTATCTTAACAGATACAGCATATTTTCTATGAATTTGGAGGCTATGATTTCAACTACTCTGATCTCTTTACTGGTTGGAATGAACGCTGCTCTAATGCTTTATCATTTCAAGATGAAAAGCGAATTTAGGTGCGAATGTCAATCGGCATCACCTGTATTTTTTGCAAGCATCATTCCCGCCAGCCTCAGTGTATTTTCCTGTTGTGGGGGAGGACTATTGCTCATACTATTTGGTGCAGGATTGATGAGTGCAGTTATGCCATACGGAAATTTGTTCAGCATAATCAGCATAATAGGACTAACAGTTGCGATATTAATTTCTGCATATAGCATTCGTCTTTCAACGAAACTTGGTAAGGATCTTCTCAAAGATGCTGTATGATCATTAAATGCAGTTAGATGTAAAACTATCAAAAATATAGTTACTATGTAACTATAAACTTGATAGTTTAAATCCTATCATATTAATACTAAGGAACGTGAAAGCAAGGTCGAAGTCCCAGACCAAGCTATATGTTGGTATCGGAATTGCTGTAGCAGTTGCAGCTGTAGCAATCGGTATTGCCGTTTCATTTTCTGGTTCTGATTCTAACACATCACCTTTGAAAACAACTGCACCA
>CAYJTD010000220.1:0-2535 GCA_964372525.1 uncultured Nitrosopumilales archaeon
AATTATAACATGTTGACAGGTAAAGATCCCATATGTCCAATCTGCAGAAAGAAGTCCACAGAACATTCAGAGGCACAGGAGAAGATCTGTAAGATTATACTGATAAAGGAATTTGCCAATAACTGCCCAGGATATGATACCCAGTTCAGACCGTCATTTGAATAAGACTAGATACAGTCTTTTCATTCTTCTTCAAAACAGTGCTGCAGTAATGGCATCAATACATTGTGCAATAAATGCAATTGATGCTTTAGCCGTGTTTTCTTATGGCAAGCACCATAGTGGTAGCCATGAGGATGCACAGCGCTTTACTTGACGATAGTCATTAAAAATTATAGGGGTTATGTAGCCACCCCAATAGGCTTCTACCATTACAAGTCATCTTATCTAATGTATTTGAACCCACAGTGGAAGCGGGCTCGGTGGGATTTTATTACTCTTCACACTTATTTTCTCCATCTCCAAGTCTTGACAACTACTGCCCTAGCAGGATAGCCATCAACATCGAATTGTAAAGCTCGGTGATTATGGGTCAAGTGAACCAATCTAGGCTTGCCCATTTTTCTACATGTAATTCTTAGCGTCTCCCCTTCTAGGAAATTACCTAACTGGCTCGACAACTTCAACCTCCCATAATGCATTGAGCACCTTATTCACAAGAACTATGTCCAAGCGAAGGTCATCTGCTATCTGTGCATTCGTTGCCCTTTCTTTCTGTTTTAGGTAGTTCGATATTTCTTTTTTAGCTTGCTCAAATGTTATATCTCTTAACTTCACGATCTCCACACCATCAATTTGATCAGCATAATACTTCACTGCTTCTCGCAAAGCTTCCGATTGATTCACTTCTAGTTTAGCCATTATCTTCTTAAGATTGTTAATATCTTCCTTAGTAAACTTCGCGGACACTACCAAACTCTTTTTTACACGTATACTGTTTTTCTGCATGGGTATTACCTGTTAATACTTGGTATTACAGATATTTATCTATTTACCCTTACCGAGATCATGAAGTTAGCGGGCTCGGTGGGATTCGTCAAAACAGATTTGGCGAATCCACCATCACAGCACGAACGTGACAATATCAGTGCAATAATCGCTAAGCATAGAAAAAGTATTGGACTAGTTAGCGGGCTCGGTGGGGTTTAGATGGCCGTTTGGTGAAACGATCCATTTTCTCTTTACATCTTACCTACTTTTCGTAAGAAATCTTTTTCCTTTTCGATATATTCTTCTGACTTTATCACGAACTCACTTTCTTTCGAACGCACGTATTTCGCCACCTTTAAGCCAGTTCTTGATTTCACCATCTGTGTAATACCCCTCTCTTATCCCCTGTAAAACATTGATTTCACGGGAGATATTTAATTCTTCTCCGTTGACTTGCAAAAAAGACGCAGTTGAAACTATCGCTGTTCTCCTGTTGCCGCTTTCGAAAGGGTGCCTTTGTATAAGGCCTTTCAATAACAGTACGGCTTTATCGAAAATGTCTCCCTTCTTACGCTTAACATCTTCTATGATATTTTGTAGTACGGCTCTTCCGCCTAGCAATACGGCACTTCTATCTGCCTTCTTGACTCTTATTTCGCTTAACACTCTCTTGTTTATCTCAATTAAATCCTTGACTGTCGGATATTTTACCTGTGCCATAGTCAATAATGGTTTGCCTCGTTCTAATAAAATATGATGGAAATTCGTCGGAACTTTACCCAATGGCAAGGTCGTCGTCAAGAAGAATGATTCGCCAAAACAGTATTAGCGGGCTCGGTGGGATTCGAACACTCTGCAGACACTTAATGTACAGGGTGGGATTCGAACACTCTGCAGACACTTAATGTACAGGGTGGGATTCGAGTTTCTTTTCTCCCCTTCTAATCTGCTCTTCCAGAAAGTTCAGCATCTTCCTATTTCTAGCATCAAAATGCAGAAGTAAAATACACTCAAAATCATAGCTTGCCTTGAGCCATTTCAGTTCCTTTATGTTACTTGCCAAACCTTCATCAGTTGGTTTTCTACCTTCCCTTGCATTTGCAACATATATGCGCATTCCTGCTATGAGATCACTTATCATTGGAATTAATTGATCAATATTTTGCAGTAAATGCTGATTCTTCTTATCTAGCCAGAAGAATGCCGTTGCAGGTATGAACTCACTTGTAGGAATTGCAAACTTTCCTTTTTTCAGGGCTTTCTTCTCTTCTTTTGTTAAAAATGCAACGGTTGAATGGAGCGTCTCATGCATCAAACTTTTACCTTCACTTCTGGAGAATTTCTCCCAGATCTTCTCGAACTTCTTTGCAGATATGGAAGTAACTGGCATTTTGCTTATGGCATCTGTGACCATATTTTTAGCCAAGTCATTCGTTCCAGCAGTAACAATCCTATACGTTCTGTTTGAATGATCATGAGTTACCTTTCCCTCTTCCTCCAACCTTTTTAGATACCTGAAAATAGTAGCTTCACTAAAAACTGTAGACTTTACCACTTCACGAAAACTCTTTGGACCCTCAGATAGTTTTTACATAATCTTCAATC
>CAYJTD010000221.1:0-2508 GCA_964372525.1 uncultured Nitrosopumilales archaeon
CTGCTCCAGCGTTAACTTGCTACCGTCGTTACGTCAACAGAGTGATATCCTGTTGAGCCGCTTGGAAATGGCTTTTGAGGTTCTACTATCTGGACTTTTCCTGTCTTATCAGTTGCCCTAACGGTAATTCTGTATTTCCCTTCAGCTGGTGGTTTCCAGTCAACAGCCCAAAGAACCCACGTATTCTTTGAAAGAGGATCTTTCATTCTGGCCGTTTCCCAACTCTTCCCATCATCCGTGCTGACCTCGATCTTTGATACTCCCCTATCTCCAGCAAAAGCTATGCCCGTTATAGGTACTGTACTTCCTGCTACAATCCTTGGTGACTGCAAGTTGCCGAATCTTGATGTGAGAGCTCCCCCAGGAAGAACTATTGTAGAATGTGTTTGATACTGAGCGTTGTTTGCCCAACCCCTCCTCTGCCAGAAACCTTCATAGACCTTGTCAACAAGTTCTATCTCTGTTATCCACTTTGCATTCATCATACCGTAGAGCCCATGTACAACAGCTCTAACAGGAAAGCCATGCTCTGCAGGAAGAGTAACGCCGTTCATCTCAAAAGCCAATACAGTTCCTTCAATACCTCTTTCTAGAGGTATGCCAACATCATAACCATCATGACACCTGAAGACAATATACACAGCTTCAGGTTTAACCTGAGCCTTATGGAGTATATCTTTCAGAGGAATGCCTTTCCACAGAGCGGTGCTTATCAGATTTTCTCCTATCTTGTTGCTAATGCATTCCAGAGTAGCATAATCTTCCACTGCAGGCATCGACTTCAACTCTTCATATGTTAACTCTAAAGGAATGTTTACCAATCCCTTTACCTTGAGCTTCCAAGTATTCGCATCTACCGTAGGAGTTACCAAGTTTGTATCTACTGTGTAGAATCGATGATTGGGTGTCACTTCAGAAGCAATTAATGGAGCAAGTCCTAGATCTGCAAATATATCTCCAGAACTTCGTGGAGATTCTTCTGGCCGCATAACTAGTTCATTTGATGGTTCCGCTTGCTGTGTTCCATCTGATGGTTTTGTAGGCCTAGATAACAAAAAACTTGTTCCAGAGAAGAAGACAACTGATACAATTGCACCTGCTATTGCGACGCGAAGGAACTGCCTCTTCCTGAAGTCAATCCTTTGCTCCTCAGGAGAAATGTTTTGATAAGTGATTTCTGGTCTGGCAGCCTGTATTTGAAACATGTAGTATAAGATGATACCAAATACTGCATGAGGTGGGATGAGATAGAGAGATACGAGTTGAATCGAAATTGGTTGGGTTAGAACCTCCGTTACCTCCAATAAGATTACGGCCAATACAAGCAGAACGGAATAGGGTATGAGTGAAAGCTGTAGCAAGTTAACAAAGTATCCCTTGCGGGCTAGTCTGGTATACGTGGAATGTAGAAAGACTCCAATAACTCCGTAAAGAAAAATATTAAGAACTATGGCACCTGCAAACGTGGAGTATTTGGCTAAAGATCCTAGCTCTGTGACAGCTTGAGACTCGATCTCTCCTGGCGTTAGAGAGAATAGTGTTTGAGCGGCAAGCTCAGGAATGAATAATCCTCCAGCGAGGATTCTAAGAAGAAATGAAAGTGCCAGAGCTATGCTTCCTGCGACAAGACCTATGATAAAGTGCTTGATTCTCTCGTTCACTTCGCTACGCTACCTCTAAGTGCGGATCTGTTGATGTAAGTATGTATAATCCAAAGAGAATTATCATACAGTATACCCCTGCGTGGCAAGAAGAACGATGCTACACATGCTCCTGAAACTATTAGAATGCCTAGATCCATAAAGAAAATCTTGGTTATGCATATTTATCGGTTTATCCAAATCTTTTCCAGATCAATTTTTGCTTATGTGTAGATGAATAAGTTACCGCAAACTAGCAGTGGCAAAGACCACTTGAAACGGTTGGCAGAAAATTACTACTGTGTCATATTTGCTGGTATCGATGCCAGCGAGTGAATAATTCTGATCTCCCTTGCTGCCTTTAAGTTTTCCAAGGTGTTCTCCGTTTTGCACATCGCCGCCGCTTGTAAGGTACACATGGAGATCTGGCCCGTTTATAACCATGAACTCTTCGAAGCGCAGGTATTCATTGCCATTAACAGATAATATTTTTGCAACACCTTCAGCTTGATGACCGCCAACGCCAACGAACGAACCAGTTCTTCTTACATCAATAGTTGCTTTCTCCATCTCTTGCTCGCTCATTCCAGCAACATTTTCATCAATAGTTCTAGTTACCTGAGCAGCCCCCATCATAACCATATTTTTCTCCTTTTCACTCATCTGTGTAGTCATATGCATTCTGTCTTCTTCGCTTATTGAGATAAATTTCTGATACTCTTGCATTGCCATCTCAGTAGTTGGAATAGGCTCGTTTACTTCCGTGGTAATAAACAACGGTGATGCTAGGAAATAAGCAGCTACAGCGGCTGCAACTATAATACCAGCGATGACACTTTTACGCATGGAGATAGTACCAAATTAATGG
>CAYJTD010000222.1:0-2504 GCA_964372525.1 uncultured Nitrosopumilales archaeon
ATCCAACTTGGTATCTTAACGGAACTATTCAGATTCATCTGTCCCATTATCCTTTCTTTCTGCATAAACCAGCCAACTACAATCACAAAGATTGCAGCAGATATAGCAATCCCAAATGTTCCGAACATGGTATCCATCGCATCAAAGAATGGCAATTCAAATACTTGCAGATTCAATGTACTGTAACTTAATGCTGAAGGCAATCCAACTACTAGCAGAAGTAACATGATGATCATTGCAGATTTATGCCTGCTAAAACCCACAGAATCCTCAAGTGATGCAACTGGTACTTGAAACATCGATATCGATGACGTTAAACCAGCTATAAACAGAAGGAAGAAAAATGAGGCACCAACAATCAGACCAAACTCCATATGTGAAAATATTGATGGCATAGCTATGAATACCAAAGATGTTCCCTGTGCAGGATCAATGCCGAAAGCAAATACTATGGAAAAGACCATCAATCCTGCAGTGAATGCGATAGCAAAATCGGCAATGATTACCAGTAGCGACGAAGATAATAATGATCGTCTCTCTCGCAAATAACTTCCATATGTAAGTAATATTCCAGTTCCAACAGAAAGTGAAAAGAAGACCTGTCCAAAAGCAACAGACCATGTAGCAGGATCATATATTCTAGAAAAATCTGGAGTTAGATAAAATTCCAAGCCATTTTCAGCACCTGGGAGCGACAAACCTATGATTGACAATGGAACCATGATTGCAATGAGTACAATCACACCTATCTTGCTGAGGCGTTCTATTCCCTTTGTTACTCCAGTTCTTATCACGGCATAGTTTATTCCTAATACAGCTAAGAATGCAAGTACAGGATACCATGAACCTGTAAATGATTCGAAGTCTAACACAGATCCTGATATCATCAGTATGAAATACGATAATATCCAACCTAGGATTACCATGTAATAGCTAAGAATTGCAAATGCCACGCCTACCAGAACTATGCCTAACCATTTGAAACGCTTCTTTATCTTCTCAAAACTTGTTATTACTGATGTTTGGTAATGACGACCAACAGCAAATTCTAATATCATTAATGCTAGGCCAAAACTAAACATTATGATCAGATATGGAATTAGAAATGCACCACCACCATTGGTGCCTACTATGTATGGAAAGCGCCAGATGTTTCCTAGACCAACTGCCGAACCTATTGCAGCAAAGATGAACCCTGCGTATGAACCCCAATGCTCTCTTTTGGTTTGCAACCTTGTATGTGATGATTCATATGCTTAAAAGTATAACATAATATGATTTTCAAATTTAGTTGCGTAAACGTTTGCTAGCAACGTTTAAAACACCTTTAGTTTGGTTTCTGTCTGTGTCAAGTGATATACTAGAGGAACCAGTGCAGAAATTTATCCATAAGAAAGTTGTCATGCTTGATGCCAATCAAACTATTGAAAAAGCAGCAAAGATAATGCGTGAAGAGCAGATAGGCAGCATACTTGTTTCAGAAAAGGGTGAAGCGGTTGGTATTGTAACAGAACGAGACATTCTTTATAGGGTGGTAGCTGGGGGCAAAGATCCCAGTAAATTAAAAGTTAAGGATATAATGAGCAAGCCGTTGATCTTTATAGATGCCAATGCAAAGGTCAAGGAAGCAATAGTTCTGATGGCAAAGAACAACATACGGAGACTGGTAGTTAAAGAGGGCAAGAACGTTACAGGTGTTATCTCACAGAGAGCGGTAGTTGGAGATGTGCATAAAGCTGACATATCAATTGCTGAAATAGATATACCTAAAGGTCTATTATGCCCATATTGCGGTTCTACCTTTGAAAATAAAGAAGAACTTTCGAAACATATAGACAGGATGCATATTGGTGCGGGATTGCTGGAAGGAGATCTTAGACAGTTTTAATTTAGTTTGTATTATCAGATTAGGAACGCTATTACTAACAATTAAGACGATTCTTATGTTTGATAATATGAAATAAATCATATATGCATTTGTTAGGAATTTGGTCAGAGGTCGTAACGGTCCTTGTCCTTGTTACGCATATACCCCTGTACATACGTCTCAGACACGTTGTCACCAACGTACCTGAATAGGAAGTCCGCTCAGACTACCTCTGACCGTATTATATTACGCATCTGTATCTTATATAATGTGTATACAATTACCACTTTTAATAACAACTTGTTATTCAAAAAATAAAATTATTTGTTCTAGACTAAGCCTCTATTAATTCTCTTAACTCTAATGCTTCTACAGTGGACATGTAAGCCTTGACTTTCTTGTTATCTATATAATGTGCTAGAACACGTAATGCCTTGTCTAACTGTGATTCGTTAAGGAAAATTTCCAATCTAGCTTTATTAGTATCATGTTTTTCCATAGGTACAGCGCCTCTCCACCATATAGTTTCCCCTTCCGAGGAATAAGAATCATGTGCAAAATATGATAGGTCCATTATACCAGTATTCACTAATATCACCTGGATTGGTTCAAACATTTCTGTTTCCATGATGAGGGT